>JAFDIC010000617.1 GCA_019308525.1 Deltaproteobacteria bacterium | reverse complement strand
CCTTCCTGACCGTAAAGGTCGCCCCTGTGTTCCCCTTCCTCTTGCGAATCACCACTCCTTGAAATATCTGGATCCGCTCCTTATCCCCTTCCCTTATCTTGGCATGGACCTTGATCGTGTCGCCAGGCCGGAATTGGGGAATATCAAGCCGCATGTGCTCTTTTTCGAGGTTTTCTATGACATCCATACTTCATCCCTCCTCTGTCTCACATCTTCCAGTCTCTTCCTGCAATCCTGTCCAAAATAATGGCCGCCGCAGTCCGCACGGACAGATGATTGTAGTCCGTGCCTCCCTCGATGGGGTCAAGAACGTAGTCTGACCCCCTGATTATCGTCCTGTCCAAACCCCATGCGGTTCCAAGCACGAGCAAGATCGTCTTCTCCCCGGATACGATCTCCCTCGCCTTCTCGTAGTCAAGCCGGTTTCCCTCCTGCCACGAGGCATCGGTGGCGACCAGTATGGGAGGTTCCCCTTCCACCCTCTCGATGTCCCTGACCGCTTCCTCGAGGCAAGACACTATTGAAACCAACTCCAGGGCCTCCTTCCTGTGGGGATTGTAGGAGGCGCCGAAACCATCCCTCCAGTGCCTCAATATGCGCCCCGCCAATTCCCGTTGATCTTCCAAGGGCGTTACCACATAGAACCTCTTCAGGCCATAGGTCCGGGCCAACCTGGAAATATCATGGATATCCGTGGTTGTGATGGCGGAGGCTATTGTCCGGTTGTTCTTATCGTAAACCGGGTAATGGAGTAAGCTTACATAAAGCCCCATCTACGAGCCCATTACGTCCATATCACAGTTCGCCGGGCTGTTGCCCAGTCTCTCCATGAGACTCAAATCTCAACCTACCCCGTCTCGGATTTCCTCCTTCAGCCTGGCCAGGACTACCTTGTCCTCCTCCGTCAAGTTTGCCTTCTCCAGGAGATCCGGTCGCCTCTCCAGGGTCCTCCTAAGGGATTGTGCTCTCCGCCAGGCACGAATCTTCTCGTGATTCCCGGAGAGGAGCACTTCCGGAACCCCTTTGCCACGAAAAACCCTCGGCCTGGTATAGTGAGGGTGCTCCAGCAAGCCGTCTTCAAAGGATTCATTGCGGTTGGACATTTCTCCACCCAGAACCCCTGGTACAAGCCGGCTGACCGTGTCTACGATGACCATGGCGGCCAATTCTCCACCGCTCAAAACATAGTCTCCTATGGAGATCTCCAGGTCCACACAACTTTCCCTTATCCTCTCATCGACCCCCTCATATCGGCCGCAAATGAGGATCAACTGCTTCATCCTTGAGAGGTCCCATGCCATGGACTGATCGTACAATCTCCCCTGCGGGGTCAACAGGATCACTGTTGATCCTTCCTCGATCCTATCTATGGACTCCAAGGCTCTGCAAATGGGGCCGGGCTTCATAACCATGCCATCGCCTCCACCGTAAGGGCGGTCATCGGTAACTCGGTGTGCTCCCCTGGCAAAATCCCTGATATCCGTGAGCCTCATTTCCACCAGTCCTTTGTTGATGGCCTTTCCCAATATGCCTGTCTTAAGAAAGGGGGTGAAAAGTTCTGGAAAAAGAGTAAGGATATCAAACCTCATTTACGTCCAGTAACCCCTCCATCGGGTTGATGATCATTCTCCTTGCCACAAGGTCAATCTCTTGAACAACGTCATGAATGGCAGGAATCAACGTCTCTTTTCCCCCTTTTCTTGCCACATAAATGTCGTTGCTCCCGGTACGGAAGATTTCCCTGATTTCACCCACATACTCACCTGAATTCAGATAAACTCGGAGGCCGATGATCTCATGCCAAAAGAACTCGTCCTCTCCGTCACGGACAAGGAGGGACTTCCTGATGTAAATACCCGCCCCTCTGTACTTTTCGGCCTCTTCCGGGGAGTTAAGATCCTTCAGCTTCAGCAGAAGCACGTTCTTGTGTGGCTTTGCAGAGGATACCCTGAATTCGCGCCAGCCCCCCTTTTCCGTCTTCAGTATGACCGTTCCGGGTCTCAAGAAAGACTTTGGA
>JAFDIC010000616.1 GCA_019308525.1 Deltaproteobacteria bacterium | reverse complement strand
AGGCGGTGCCTACATGGTCAACTCCGGCTTGAGCAGGAACAGGCCTGAGATCCTCAAGAGCGGCTGGGCGATCGTTGAAGATAACATAAACAGGGTCTCGGACCTGTTGATGAATATTCTCCTGTATTCAAGGGAAGGGACTCCGGAAGTGGAACCCTGTTCGCCGGGTGATATACTGGATGAGGTATTTGAGGTAGTCAAGGAGAGGCTCAAGGACTCAAAGCTGGAGGTATCAAGGGACCCGGCCCAGGATGCGGAGGAGTGCAGGCTTGATCCAAAGGCGATCCAAATGGTCCTCCTCAATATTTGTGCCTATATCATAGACTCCGTGGCCGCCAAAGATAAGGGATCTCAAGATGTCAGGATCGATCTGGCCGCTGAGAAGGGCGAGGGAGGCGTAAAGTTCAAGGTTTCGGTTTTGGGCGTTGAACAATCGGCGGCGCAACCCGGGCTCACCTTTCAGGACCTTTACAAAGAGGAATCAAAGGGGAAGGGATTCGGTCTGCGTGTTGCCGACAAGGTTGTTGAAGGGCATGGCGGAACCATCACCCTTGAATCAGAACCCGGGAAAGGGGCGATCTTCACGGTCTACCTGCCGGCCGATGCACAAAGGAGCACCTGAGCCCACCTATTCCTTGAGCAGGTCCCTGAGTATTTTCACCAATTCATCGGGATTCACGGGTTTTTCGACAAATGCATTGGGTGAGGAGAACTTGGTTATCCCTTCGGTTTCCACAACCTTCTTGTCCTCCACTGCCGGCTGCTTGAAAATGAAGTTTTTCAGGTCAACGCCCGTGACCTCCGATGCCCCGGAGATGATCACTACAGGGATGTTACAGAGTTCGGGGTCCTTTTTCAGTTCCTGAAACATCGTGATTCCACTTTGCTCGGGCATGATGAGGTCCAGCGTGATAAGGTCGGGCTTCTCTCTCCTTGCCAGCTCCAGGCCCTCTTTCCCGTTCGTAGCACTGATACTCGCATAGCCGTTGTCTTCTACAATAAGGCTGATGATGCTCACGTTGTCCGGATCATCATCTACTATCAGGATCTTTTTTGGCATCTCAATCCTCCTTTAGAAAGAACATCCTATTTTATATTCAGACAGGGGAAAAATCCACAGGAAAGAGGATACCGTCACAGGCCCAGGAGTTTTTGTATGTCCGGGTGTTTTTTCATTACCTTCAGGAACTGGCCCGTGCGGCGATCCAGCCTGCCCTTAAGAATTTTCATTATCGACTCCATGATGATGAAACCCATTGTATGGTCTTCCCTGAGCAGGTCCAGGAATTGCTGTCCAGGGGCATAGAGGACCTCGGAAGGATCGGAACAGATGGCGTAGCTGGTGTGAGTCGATCCGGGAATGAGCGAAGACCACCCAAAGGAGTATCCTGACTTGATGGAACCCAGGGAGATGATTATCATGGCGGAGACCTCGACCTCCAACAAGATTTTTCCCCTCTTCAGCATGTAGAAGTATTCCGCCTTGTCCCCTTCCTGGTAGATGACTTCCCTTTCCTTGTAATGCCGTTTCTCGACCATAGGACATACCTTTTCAAGCATCTCATCCGTCAGGCCTTCCATGAGGTATATCTTCTTAATGTCCTCCATTGAAACCATGAGAATCTCCTGTCAAAAGAGTTGGTTAAAGAACGAGGTCACCTAGCTCAACAAAAAGACCAATATCAGGTATATGGTGGCCACTCCGGCACTTATTCCCACCGGCGAGGCCCCTGATCTAAGGGACCGGTAAACCCTGCTTTTCAAGGGTTCAATCGCTTCTCCTCCCTTGCCTGCGATCCTCCAAAGGGGGACCAGGAAGAGGAGCGACATCCTTGCCGGTGCATCCTGGGAGATCCTTCCCAGATATCCCGTGAGCCTTGCAACGAACAAACGCTCGCAGGCACTGTTTATCCCGTTGAGCCCCCTGTCCATGGCCCGGTAAAAAAGCCTCGCGCCCTTCCTGTAAAACCAGTCCACGTCCAGGTTGATAGCCCGCATCTCCGCCGGGTAGTAACCG
>JAFDIC010000095.1 GCA_019308525.1 Deltaproteobacteria bacterium | reverse complement strand
AAAGACAGGGGTAAAAAAAGACGGCACTCTCATGGCTAGACGTATCAAGCTTGTTTACGACACCGGCGCTTACTCGGGCAATGGTCCGACAACGATCACCCTGTCATCCCAACTTGTCACCGGCCTTTACCGCATTCCCAATCTTCTTGTCGAAGGGTATTGCGTGTATACGAACAAGATGAATTGTGGAAGCATGCGGGGGCCTTTGGCCCCCCAAACGACCTTTGCCGTCGAGTCTCACATGGACAATCTGGCAACTATGATCGGGATGGATCCTCTTGATTTCAGGTTGAAGAACTTGCTCACAAAAGGAGAAACAACAGGAATCGGGCAGATCCTCGTTGATGTGGACTACAGGAAGGTCATTGAGAACGCGGCGGACAGGATAGGGTGGAGAAACATTGAAAAAGAACCGACCTCAGGGAAAGGTCTGGCATGCGTGTTCTGGCTCAGCGGTGGTTGGTCTACGTCCGCCACGGTCAAGATAAACGAAGACGGTACGGTGGGGGTGATAACAGGTGCTGTGGATATGGGGACCGGCTACCTCTATACCAGCGTCAAACAAATCGTTGCAGAGGTGCTGGGTATAAGGCCTGAAATAATTTCCCTGTCGCAGGGCGATACGGATACGGCCACTTATGACCACGGCACCGGAGGAAGTCGAGGAACCCATACGGTAGGAAAAGTCGTCCAGATGGCGGCCCTTAAGGCAAGGGAAGAACTTCTGGGCGAAGCAGCCCGGATGATGGAAATCTCAGCGGAAGACCTTGAAACACGAAATGGGAGGAAAAACAAACAAGCGAACTGATGGATCTTGATGCTTGCAGAGAGGTGACTTTACGGGGTTAGTTACTTCCTCCCTGGAGTGCTTGACCTTTGGGTACGAATCACCACCTGGTGAACATCGGGCAGGCATCATTTTCCCCTGGGATTCTTGTGAGAACAATCGCACTCCCCATTTTTCTTTTCAGCGAGGATCCTTTCCATGATCAGGGATCGACCGTTTTCAACATAATCCTCTATGATATCCTGCTCGGTGTACCCAAAACAATAACAGATGATCTTGTCCATACCCTACCGCCAGCCCATACCATGTTTTTTCAAATTCATTGCACCCGTACCCTGGATAATCCTCTGGAACAGTATATCGCCTCCTGGCATGGTTCACATTCTTCCTGGCCGAGTCCCGTTTTGCTCAAGAGAACGTCCATGCCCTGGATCTCGTGGAACCTGCCTGGCAACAAAGGCTCAACTCTGGCAAAATGCGGCTCACCTGTCAATATCTCTTTCTCAGTCTCTTCAGCCGTTCCCTGATGAAATCGTATTCCAGCCAGGTATCGAGGAATGACTCCAGGGCTCTGCGGTAATGACGCAGGGCCTGTTCCTTGTCTCCGATTCCTTCAGCCCAGAATCCCAAGAAAGCGTAGGCCGTAAGGAGGTTTTCCGGTGTCTCCAGCGCCCCTTTACTCAGCAACGCTTCATTCCCATCCTCCAAAAGCATTCTTGCGATGCCCCTGTACCACGGGTCCCTCGTAAATGATACATAGGCTCTCAGTTTCGACCTTGCCCCGGTCTCATTGCCCTGGACATACATTATACACGGTTCCAGAAGACCGAGACTGAGTTGATTTGAATTGGATCTGCCACCTCTTTTCAAAAAAGAGCGGGTACATACCAGGGCATCCTTCCAGGTTTCGTCCGCGGCATGGTAGAATGCCAGGGCCGCCAGCAGGTTTGGGCTGCCCGGGAGTAAGCTATACACCTCTTTCAATATTCCGATTCTCTCTTTTATCCCCACTTCCGTGTTGGAAAGTTTCTCGGTAAACCCCAGTAGTTTTTCCTTTTTCTTTCTTTTCTCTTCCTGCTCCTTGATTAGCCTTCCGGTAAAATCCGCAATCTCTTGTCTGTACCTGTTCGACCCCGATTCCTTTTGAAATGTCTGTTGCCTTAGTTCCTGCACCCGTTCAAGCTCAGAGAGTGCAAGATAGAATCCCCAGTTCTCTCTATCGCCAGAGAGGAGGGAGTCGCGCAAGAGTTTTTCAGCGACTACCAGGTCGCTTCTCTTCGACCTCTTCAGTCCCAAAAGGTACAGGATCCAGCTTTTCTCAAGTGAGGTATACCATCCCCTGAGGGCTGAATCTTCGTCAATAGAGCCTCCCAGGACCCTTGCCAGATATCCCTGGAATTCGTACTCGGATCTCCAATCCAGTCCCATGAGGGCTGCCCTGTGCTGGCTGGATTCCTTCTTCCCCCTCATCCAGTCCATAAGGTACAACATGAATCTTGCCTCCATGTTTTCAGGGTCCATGGACAGGGACTGGGAAAAGCGTTTCCTTGCATTCTGGAAATCACCCCTGCAAAAATACATCATTCCTGAGGCAGTGACTAACCGGGGGTTTGGGTTTCCACCGATTTCCCACTCCGCGATCCCCTGCGCAGCGTTCCAGCGGCACTCCCCGGCATGCTCCCTTATCCTTTGCAGCTTGTTCTCAAGGGAAAAATCCAGCACACCATTCCACTTGGTGTTGCCTGCCTTGACATCCCTGAGGAATTCCACTGCCCCCTTGATCGGAAGGACCATCCCGATGTCCCATCTCGGGGTGGGTATGGGCAGCAATCCCTGGGGTAATTCCGTTGCAACACCTGAAACAATCCCTATCACCTTTCCATGGGTATCAACCACGGGGCCGCCACTGCTGCCTCCGTAAATTGAAGCATCCACTTGGAGCAAGTGCTGGAAGGAACGCCTTACGTTTCCCCTTGTCACGCTTGCATTTACGGTATCTTCCTGGGTGCGGCTGCCCAGGGGAAACCCCAGGGTAATGATGGACGTCAGCTTGGGAATGGTTCGAGATTCCATTTTGGGATCCAGGGGCAGGGGGGCAATCCCGGGGGGGACCGGGTCTATTCTTAGGAGGGCGAAATCATCCTTGAAAGGAGAAGAGACGATCTGTGTGATTCTTGTAAGGGGCTTTGGGATACCTGCGATTGACACTCGTCTCCTCGAGATCCTGGTGTAAGCCGTGCTGGTAAGGTATACGTCTTCAAGCTGAGCCTCCTCCATGAATCTCGCAGCCCTGTTGAAGGCCCTGGTTCCTTCAAACCAAAGGAGTAAACGGTAATCGAATTTGGGCACCCTGTCATCCTTTTTCAACTGCTCGGCGGCAGAAAAGAGGGAGCTGTCTTCCAGCCAAGGGCAGACGACATGGCGACTCGTAAGCATGTAGCCTTCCTTGTCAACGAGGAAGGCGGTCCCTTCGGACCTGTTTCGATACACCTTTTCTCCATCCCATTCCAGCCAATATTCAACTACCAGGAAGGCAACGGATTTCGTATACCTGTTCGCGTAGAACTCCAGGAGAGAAGATCTATCCTTGCCCTGTCGGCTCTGCTGAAACAAGAAGATTATGATCGCAACAAGGAGCAGGGCAAGGGCAATCATGACTTTTTTCCCCGTTCCTGTCCTGAGTTTTCGAGGCCCCCGGCCTGTATGGAGGGGGGCCTCTTCCATGTTTCCATAGTCTTTCACCCCTTCCTTTATGCGTGCAAGAGACTCCGCTACCTCTTCCATGGACTGGGGTCGTAAGTCGGGATCCTCTGCCAGCATGACCTTGAACAATATCCTTGCTTCCCGGGGGAGATCCAGCTCGTCGAGCTTTGCCACAAAATCCCGGAGCCCAAGGTCTGCCGTGAGAACCTCCACGAAGATCTTGCCAAGGGACCAGATATCGCTCCTGAAATCAAGCGGTCTCTCATTTGTGATATCGGGATGACATTCAAGGAGTTTTTTGAGCATGGGCCCCGGCCTGTCCAGCCTGGGATCGAAGAAGCGGGAGAACTTATAGTCTATCTTTATCCCCGGTGCTCCTTCCCCTGGGGTCCTGAGGAGGATTATGTCGTTCAATATCAAGTGGGGGATAAAATAGCCCATTTCGTGGAGGACGGCCAGGGTGGAGGCTATCTGATAGAACAAGTCAAAAACAAGCCTTTTGTCCTTAAGCCTGCCCGAGGCGAGCAATGAGCCCCAGCTAATGGTGTCGAGCCACTCGCTTATCCTGTACCATAGTCCATCGGGTGCCTGCCTGATAGCATAATGCCTTACGAACCCTTCAGCCGGAAGCTTTTTCAATTCTTCAAGCTCATGCTTCAATCTCATCGCTATTTCATCGGTCACCCCGGAGCGGGCGGTAAAGAGGCGGATCATGACCATCTCGCCTGTCCTCTGGCGGATGGCCCTACAGAGGAAACTGGCGTAGCCCTCGTGAAGCACATCTACGATCTGGTAATCATCGATATACCTTCTGCCTTCACCGATTTCAGCGCCGCAGGAAGGGCAGGTGGCAATGCCTTCGGCCACGGGTTGATCACATTTAGGGCATAGTTTCAAGGCATGTTTCCTCTGGTGGATATCATTCCGGGGCCGCGGTGCGGGACCTCGTTACCGGCGGGTGTAATAAGAGGCCCGCTCCCGCCCGCCGGTTAGAAACCGGGTTCTTCACTGGGTGAAGAAATTCCGCAGGTGATGTACTTGGCAAGAGTCTTGGAGCAGACCCTTGAATTCTAGGATCCCATCCAATTCTCTATTTTTATCAATACATTATAGGATGATCAAGCTGAGGTGTCAAGGTGAGATGCGGTACGCCGAGAGGGTGTGGTGCAGCACACCCAGGGAAGTGAAGCAGCCGATCTTCATTGAAATTCTCGCCAGATTTGTTATCCTTGCGCGGTGGTGTTTGTCTGTCCGTAATCCGCGTGAAAGAGAGGAAAGGCAGAGGCAAAATGTTTTCCCAGAGACTGAAAAGGCTCACGCCCTATGTCCCCGGCGAACAGCCGCAGGACGGCCAGTATCTAAAACTCAATACCAACGAGAATCCATATCCCCCCTCGCCAAAGATCGCCGACCTCTTGAGGGGGTTTGATATTGAAAGGCTCAGACTCTATTCTGATCCTGAATGCGGGAGACTTCGCGACAAAATCGCCGATAAGTACGGCCTGACAAGGGAGCAGGTGTTTGTCAGCAATGGATCTGACGAGGCCCTGTCCTTTTGTTTCTATGCCTTTTTTGACAGCCTTTACGGAAAACTACTCTTCCCTGAATTTACCTATAGCTTCTACCCGGTTTACTGTGACTTTTATGGGATCCTTTATGAAAGAGTTCCCCTTGACAGGAAATTCAGGGTTGACCTGGATGCCTTCCTGGAGAAAGGGGACGAGTCTTGTGGAGTAATCTTTGCCAACCCCAATGCCCCTACAGGGACCTATCTGCCTGTCGAGAGGATTGCCCGGTTCATGGAGAACTACTCCAAGGACAAGGTGGTTGTCATCGACGAGGCATACATTGATTTTGGCGGTGAAAGTGCGGTCAAGCTCATGGACAGATTCCAGAACCTCGTGGTTGTTAAGACCTTTTCCAAGGGAAGATCCCTGGCGGGTCTCAGGCTCGGCTATGCCCTCGCCGGCGAACAATTGATCAAGGCCCTGTTCGCCGTGAAGGATTCCTTTAATTCCTACCCGGCTGATACCCTTTCCCAGTTGATCGGTGAAATAGCAATAGAAGACGAGGAGTATTACAGGGGTACTATCGAAAAGGTCGTCGAGGCAAGGGAGTACTTCTCCTCGGAGCTACGGAGACTGGGGTGGCGGGTGCTGCCGTCTAAGGCAAACTTTGTCTTCTCATCCAAGGATGGGGTTGGCGGGAAGGAGATTTACTTGAGGCTCAAGGGGTCTGGCATACTGGTAAGGTATTTTGATATCGAAGGAATCAAGGAATTTGTCCGCATCACGATCGGCACCAGAGAGCAGATGGAGAAGTTCTTGGTGAAAGCGCTACGCCTCTTTTAGGGGTGCCGGGCAAGGATCAATGGACAAAGACGGGAAAGGACTTACAGGAAACCGGGTGTCACACTCCCATCAAATGGGCCGTCCCTGGGTCCGCCGGCCCCCGAATTTTTCCAGTGCCAGTTTTATGAGCCTGTCCATGAGTTCCCCATAGGGTATTCCACTTTCTTCCCACAGCCTGGGGTACATGCTTATCCTGGTGAAGCCTGGGATGGTATTTATCTCGTTCACCAGGATCTCGTCGTTCCTTTTCAAGAACATGTCCACCCTCGCCATACCTTCGCAACACAACACCTTGTATGAACGGATTGCAATCTCCTTTATTTTCCCTGCCATTCGTGAATCCAGTTGGGCAGGCGCCTTGAGCAGTGCCCCGTTCTCGTCAATATACTTGGCTTCGTAAGAATAAAATTCCCTGCGAGGAATTATCTCTCCCGGCACGGAAGCGACAGGATCATCATTGCCCAGCACCGAGCATTCTATCTCTCGGCCTTCAATAAACTCCTCTATGACTATTTTCTCGTCGAATTCAAAGGCAGTGTCAATAGCTCGCTGCAAGGCACCCTCGTCTGCTACCTTGCTGATTCCAATGGAAGAGCCATACCTTGCCGGCTTTACAAACAGGGGCAACCCGAGCTTTGCAACGATCTCGTCAGGGCGAATCTGGTCCCCTTCCGAGGCGGAGTGCACGGTAAACATTGCGATCGGGATATTCGCGTCCCTCAGCAGCCGCTTCATTACATCCTTGTCCATGCCTACCGCAGACCCAAGCACGCCGGCACCCACGAAGGGAATCCCGGAAAGTTCCAATAGTCCCTGGACGGTTCCGTCTTCACCGTAAGGTCCATGTAAAACAGGAAATACAACATCAATTCTCCCCAGGGAACCGCCTTTCTTTGTGAGAATGGGGCCCTGAGGATCTCCTGGCACTATCACCACTCCATCCATTGCCCTTCCCAGGGATATTCTCTTGGGATCCCCGGGGTGGAGCAAGAAATCCCCCGGGTCATACAGGGCCCATCGGCCTTGCTTGTCTATGCCTATCACCATTACCTCGTATCTCGCCCTGTCCATGGCATTGACAACATTTCTTGCAGATTGCAGCGAAACTTCATGCTCCTGGGATTTGCCGCCGCAGAGAACGCAGACCCTTGTTTTCATCTTTTCATTTCCCCTCTGGCATGGATGATTGGAGTTCTTGAATAATCTGCCAAAAAGGAAAGAGAAACACAAGCTTTGGATCAAAGATTTCAATGGAGACGAAAAACTCCTCCACAGAGCGAGGTCTCGGCCGGGAAAACCAACCTGGTGATTGACATCGAGCCATGATCTCATTAATATTACATCTGGAAGTGGAAAGCTCACTGGTGGGGCTCCCGGACTTCAAATCCGGTGTGGGGGGCACAGAAAACCTCCCAGGTGGGTTCGATTCCCATGCACTTCCGCCAAACTACTTGAAATAACTGATAATTTTCAGCTTACCCTTCGGTACAATAGTGTACGGGATTTAATGAAAAACTTGACTGCCTGGCGATATATAAATTGGAGAATAGCCTAGGCAAACCACGCGTAAAACGGAAGGATAATTATTGCGGCCAGGATAGCCAAACCGGTTTCTACCATTTGACCTATTTCATATGTTGTCATTTCGCACCCCTGTTTTGATTGATATCGATTACCTTTCTTTCCATTAATGCCTTCCTTCTGGCAACCTCTGTTTTGGCGTACTTTTTAACACTCTCAAACCTTGCGTGATCGGTTACCTCCTGCAACTCGGAGTAGGTGCCACCTTGTTCATTGAGAAATTGAGAACAAGAGCTATGCTTTAGACCCGGGTACATTTTAATGGATTCACCAACTGCTTTGCAAGCCTGATGCCATATAGCATTCATCGTGGTATGTGTGTACGGCTTCCCGCCTCTGCCTGTACCGGGGCTTTCCGTTCTTGTCCCGGCCATCGGGAATACGGCAGGATATCCAGAAACGCACCTTCTTTGACCTCTTGGCCTTGTCCAGGTTTTGACCGCATGAACACACCTTGTTCAAGACCGATTGCTTCTAATGACATACTGGACACTCCGCTAGACAGGTATCTTCAGGGCCAAGTCTAACTGTTTTGTTTTCATTGCCACTGCCCGGGAGTAATTTATTTCTTCTTAGACGTACTTAATCTTTTCGGCATCGGTATATGGAATCAGCTCTCCTGTTGGCTTGCTTCTAAAAATGTCCTCATCATGGACTGCCTTGTAGATGGATTGGTTACTAGGAAACCTAACTGCAATTCTTTCTATTATGCGAATTTCCTGGGGCTCCAGGGCCTCGGCCTCTTTCTCATCGGCATCTATGATGAGGGGTACAAGGTCCTTGTAGTTGTTTAACTGTGGGCCGTGAGGTAGGGCCGCATAAGTTGCACCAGTAATGCTTTGCCCTAGATCCCTAAAGGAAGCCATGTCCGCATACCATAGATATTTTGCAGCGTACAACATCCTATCATTCCTTTTTAGCAGTGACCTATTAAGGGCCTTTTCAAACTGCTTCAAGGCTAGCTTTATTCTTGCCAGTGACAGATTTCTATTTCCTCCAGCCTTCACAGCCACCTTGTTCTGTGCGAATATGCTCCTTAGCAAGGTGTCCATTGATCTTGTTTGTATATGCCCAGTCTCCCATCGCTTCACACTCGCAATCCCGACGTTTAATGCTTCCGCAAGGTCCCCTTGACTCCACCCCAACCTTTTGCGTTCTCTTTTGATTTCTTCGCTTGTCAAAAGCCCCACTGCCTTTTTGTACGCGTCCGACAAGGCCCTCTGGTTCTTAGCGGCCATAGGCATTGTATCAACCTCAATTTTGCAGGTAGGGCAAAAGTAATGCTCGGCATCAAATTGAACACTCACGCCATGAACCTTTGCCTTATCGAGCTTATTGATTAACCTCATTTCGTGTCCATTAGGGCATTTCATTGTTACACCCCCTTTTTGGTCTATCCCTATGCAATGATACGAGATACAGAAAGTCCTCTTTGATGGCAAATTTCAGATACATGGGACAACCAAAGAATCTGCTCTGCCATTTGAAAGCAAGTAACTCGCAATTGAGAATCTGATCTTCATACGAGCGTTGTGGTGGGTACGCCCCCTTGTAATCCTTGGGCTTAATCTCTTCAAAGATTTTTGAAAGATTGCGCTTCAGTTCATCAATTCCCACATCTAGCTCAAGCAAGTCGGAAATTATTGCTTTACTATTGATTATCTGAACGCTATCCCAATCAAGGCTTACCTCTATAGCTTGTCTCAGCTTTCGGTCTAATTCACGGTATCGCGGCCTTTCCATAGGTACCTTATAGTATCAATTGATACCTTTGTCAAGAAGAAAACCCAACTCTCTGCATCGAAATATGCACCTTCCGGCATACCGGGGAGATTCAAATGCAATCTCCTGAATTTGTGGGAGGGGAGCCGCTTCCTCTGGCTTTCGAGATATCCCGGGTTGTTCCAGCTATCCATTGAAGGGTTGGCTTTCCTCTCAGGGTCCTTGTCCTCGAAATCGGGATCAGTCCTATAGTCCGCTTGATACCAGGAGAAAAACATCTTCGGGTCGGTCCCTGCCTTGCCACGTTGTATGAAATCAAACAGGGGGATGCCAGGGCGGTTGTAGAGAGTGTTGCATGATGTAATCCAAATGACTACATCATGACGATGGGGATCACGGGCCAGGGCTATACAAAAACTTGTAGAAAGCCGCCAGGATGAAATCCGCACTTCTCCAATTCTTTTTGCCACGCCCTGGTAACACAAGGCTGTAACGGGGTTTGTCATCCCCGTCAAAACTATAAACAGTTTCCATGAATATCTTTGCGCGGTAGGGTTCGATCATATCCAGCAACGGCTTACCATTGAGCCATCTCAGTGCTTGAAAAAACCCAGTGGGGAAGGTATGTCCTTAGTCTTTGCCATCTAACACGTCATTTGATTGAACATTGAAATCCATGCCCAGAGGGCATGGATTTCAATGTTCAATTAAACTCGATGCATGGGTATCTATCCCATGTACTTCCCCCATAGAAAGGTAGTGGGGCCGGCCTTTTACTTTCGGGTCATTGCTTCCCTCCGGTATCTTCGGATTCCCGGTTCGAGGTCATCCGGCTTGCCCCCGGGGCTCCCTCTCGGGTAAAGGAATAGACACAGAGGGCCACTACGGTCCCGAGGAATCCTATGAAAAAGGCCTTCTGGTAGTCTTCTGGACCGGCTGCCATGCCCGTGCTCAAGTGGTCAAGGATCCAGCCCATTCCCTGCATGAAAACCGCCGCTCCCAGCATGGTAAAGAGGTTGATCCCGGTAAAGGCCATCCCCTGCATGTCGCCGGGGACCCATTCTTTGATATGGGCATACATGATGATCCCGAACCCGCTGGACAAACCAAGGAAGAAAAATATTGCTCCCAGCATCACGGCGTTATGCCTGAAGAACCCCAGGGAAAGCCAGAACAGGGAAAGGGACATGATCAAGAGACCAAGGATAACCGCCCATTTCCTGCTGTTCAAGATGCGGTCCGAGAGCCATCCCCCCAGGGGTGAACCCACTACCAGCCCGATGTTCAACACGAACAGGATATTGCCGGCCTCGACCGGGGAAAGGCCCAGGCCGTTTATCAGGTATGGCCCTGCCCAGAGACCCTGGATTGCGACAAATACACCGTACCTGAAAAAGGTGGCCAGCGAAATCAACCAGTATTCCCTGCGGCTCAGAAGAAGACCTATCATTTCCAAGAGACCCGGCCTCCCGGATCTCGTCTCATGGCCCGCAGGGATATGAGCAGGCCTCTCCCTTACCACCAGGAAAAAGACAAGGGACAGGAAGGCGGTGGTGCATCCTATGACTGCAAAGGAAAGTCTCCATCCCAGCGCATTCATCAATAGGGCGAGGGGTGTCGCGGCGACCATGTTGCCGATGGTGCCTGTGGCCAGGAGGAGACCCGAGAGAGTC
>JAFDIC010000615.1 GCA_019308525.1 Deltaproteobacteria bacterium | reverse complement strand
GGAAGACCTGATATCTATCGTAAAGGTCCCTGGCTCATTTGAGATACCGGCCACTGCGAAGAAGCTCGTCCAGAGCGGGGATTATGATGCCGTAATCTGCCTTGGCGCTGTTATCAGGGGATCCACTCCTCACTTTGAATACGTTGCTGCGGAGGTTTCCAAGGGAATTGCAGCAGTGAGCCTGGAAAGCAATATACCTGTTACTTTCGGGGTTCTGACCACCGACAATCTGGAGCAAGCAATTGAAAGGGCCGGCACAAAGTCGGGAAACAAGGGTTGGGACGCAGCAATTGCCGCCATGGAGATGGCAAACCTTTTCAGTGAGCTAAGATGAGTTTCCCGGTGGTATCATTGTCCATCTGTCGATCTTGATTCCAGCTTTCCAAAAATGGAGACTTTGACGGGTTTTTTCCCTTGAGACCTCTAAGGACGGCCAAGAGCGGGCATCCTCATCTCATTGTGAATAGAAAAGGACGTTTTCCTGCGGAGGCAAATGGGGACAAGACGAAAGGCTAGGGAACTGGCTGTTCAAGTTCTTTTTCATTTAGAGTTCAATCCTGGAGAGCCTGAAGAGGCTTTTCGGCTCGTAAGCGAGTGCTTTGGGTCGCCCAGGTCCGTGAGAGCCTTTTCAAAACAACTGGTCCAGGGAGTGTGGGAGAAACGAGAGGAACTGGACGAACTGATAAGGCAATCTTCCAAGAACTGGAGGTTGGAAAGGATGTCACACGTGGACAGAAACGTCCTGAGGATTGGAACATACGAGCTGATGTACATGAAAGATATACCGGCAAAGGTCAGTATTAACGAGGCGGTAGAGATTGGTAAGAAGTATGGCTCGGAGGAGTCGGGGTCGTTCATAAACGGGATCCTTGATAATATCTTTAACCGGTTCAAGCAAGCCGGGCTACTCGATGACACCAAGATTGGGAAGGTTGATGAGAACAGGAAAGGTAACTTTAGAACATGAAATACGAACCACAAGAACTGGAAAAACGGTGGCAGACCTACTGGGAGAAAGAGGGCCTTTTCAAGGTCGATGAAGACCCGAAGACGGAGAAATACTACCTCTTGGAAATGTTCCCTTATCCATCCGGAAACATCCACATGGGCCACGTGCGTAACTATACCATAGGTGACGTTGTGGCCAGGTATAAGAGGATGAAGGGGAAGAACGTCTTGCATCCGATGGGCTGGGATGCATTTGGGCTCCCTGCCGAAAACGCGGCCATTGAAAACAATATACACCCGGCAAAGTGGACCCATGAGAACATAGACAAGATGAAAAAGCAGTTGAAGCGGATGGGCTTCAGCTATGACTGGGACAGGGAGTTCGCAACCTGCGACCCCGAATACTACAGGTGGGAACAACTGATCTTTCTCAGGATGTACGAAAAAGGCCTCGCCTATAAGAAGAGGACCTATGTGAACTGGTGCGACATCTGCCAGACCGTGCTTGCAAAGGAACAGGTGGAAAATGGTCGATGCTGGAGGCACACGGAGCAGGAAGTGACCATCAAGGAGATGGACAGCTGGTTCTTGAAATTGACTGAATACGCCGAGGAAATACTGGAATACTGCGACAAGTTGCCAGGATGGCCTGAGAGGGTCCTGACAATGCAGAAAAACTGGATAGGCAAAAGTTACGGGGCCATAATACGTTTTCCCCTTGCAGGCTCCGATGAAGTGATCGAGGTCTATACCACCAGGCAGGACACGATTTTCGGAGCAACTTTCCTTTGCTTTGCACCCGAGCACCCCTTGCTCCGGGAGATCATCAAGGGTCTTCCCCAGGAAAAGGATGTCCTCAGATTCATAGACCAGACCCTGAAGGTGGACAGCTACATAAGGTCAGCGGATTTTACGGCGAAGGAGGGAATCTTTACGGGCAGGTATTGTATCAATCCGCTTACGGGCGAGAAGATACCCACATATGTGGCCAACTTTGTTCTCTTCGATTACGGAAGGTGGTGATCCAGCCCCCGGACAGGGAACTGAACGAGGAAACGATGACTGAGGCTTACGAAGGGGAAGGAATACTCGTCAATTCGCCGCCCTTCAATGGGCAGCGGAACCTGGAGGCCCTGGACAGTATAGCCGAATACCTGGAATCCGAGGGCATGGGTTACAAGACCGTGAATTACAAATTGAGGGACTGGAACATATCAAGACAGAGATATTGGGGGGCTCCAATCCCGATAATCTACTGCGATAGGTGTGGGACCGTGCCCGTGCCTGAAACTGATTTGCCCGTGATCCTGCCTCTGGATTTGGAAATGAGACCCAACGGAGGTTCGCCCTTGCCCCATGAGCCGTCTTTCTACAAGACGACCTGTCCCAGGTGCAAAGACGAAGCCAGGCGTGAGACCGACACAATGGACACCTTTGTAGAGTCTTCCTGGTATTTTGATAGGTACGCATGCCCTGATTATGATGAAGGGCCCCTTGATCCAGAAAGGGTGGACTACTGGATGCCTGTGGACCAGTATATCGGCGGTATTGAACATGCCATCCTGCACCTCCTTTACTCGAGGTTCTATACCAGGGTCCTCAATGATCTGGGTTACTTGAAGGTAGGGGAGCCTTTCACGAATCTCCTGACCCAGGGAATGGTGTGCAAGGAAACCCAGGAATGCCCGGATCACGGCTATCTCCTGCCCGCAGAGGTAAAGGAGAATAAATGCGTTCATTGCGGCAGGGAAGTGATACTGGGTAATACGGTCAAGATGTCCAAGTCCAAGAAAAACGTCGTTGACCCGGAAGAGCTGGTGAACCAGTATGGGGCGGACACGGTGAGGATGTTTTGCCTTTTTGCCTCTCCGCCGGAAAAAGACCTGGAATGGAATGAGCAGGGCGTGGAAGGGGCCTTTCGTTTCTTGAATCGAGTGTGGAGGCTCGTGGTTGAGAACCTGGACAAGTTGAAAAGGTCCGCTCCCTACGACGGGGAGAAGCCCCCTGCTCCCGCGTTGAGAGACCTTTACAGGAAGACTCACCAGACGATCAAGAAGGTTACGAACGACATAGAAGATCGCTTCCATTTCAACACCGCTATCAGCGCGGTGATGGAATTGGTGAACGACATAAACAGGCACATTGACGGCAGAACAGAGTGGGGCGAGGAAGAGGGGGGAGTCGTAAGGAGGGCGGTGGAGACAGCGGTGGTACTGCTTTCTCCCGTTGTTCCGCACATAACGGAGGAATTGTGGAGGATGCTGGGACACCAGCAGAGCCTCCTCACTGTATCCTGGCCGGAATACAATCCCAGGGCCCTTGAAGTGGACAAACGGCTTGTTGTGCTGCAAGTAAACGGCAAGGTGAGGAGCAGGATAGAAGTGCCCGCGATTTTCGACGACCGGGAAATCGAGGAGGAGGCTCTGAAGGATGAGAAGATTCAGAGGTATGTGAAGGGAAAGCCGATCAAGAAGGTGATAGTGGTGCAAAAGAAACTGGTCAACGTGGTGGTATGAACATTCCATACTATAGCAGGCAGGGCCGAAAAGCCATGTGCAAGAGCGTGCTGAGGAGGAGTTTCTGGCTTCCAGGGAGCCTTGCCTTCCTGATCCTGATTTCATCTTCTGCCTGCGGTTACCGGTTCAGGTCTTCGGGTGAGCCCCTGGGTATCAAGGTGGAAAGCCTTGCCATACCCATGATCAAATCCTCTTCCTCGGACGTGAGTTTTGAATCAGAATTCACCAGGATACTGAGACAGGAATTTATCAACAACTCCACGGTGCCTATTCTCTCGGAACAGGAGGCCCAGTACATCCTGATCGCCCGGGTCTACCAGGTGAAAACAGAACCCATCGCCTATAAAGAACTGGCGCCATCCCTGCCTGGCCAGACAAGACCCTACAGCGTGACGAGCAAGTTGAGGCTCATGGTGAAACTTGACATCAAACTGGTTGAGCAGGGTACCGGCAAGACCATATGGCATGAAAGATCCAT
>JAFDIC010000094.1 GCA_019308525.1 Deltaproteobacteria bacterium | reverse complement strand
GTACCTCTCCCCACCCGTAAGGACATCCAAGAGATTGGCCTTGAATTCTGCCGGACTGGAATAGGTGATCACCACATCCTTCATAGTCTCGAAGAAATTGGTGTCCGACGCCAGGATCGGGCATCCCGACCCCAGGCATTGATAAGCCATGCTTGACACCACTACTCCATGGCAGGGGGATCTGTGTATGATCAGCACGTCAGAGGCGTGAAGATAGTCGTAAAGCCTATCCAGCGTCGGGGCTTCATTCCTGATCTCTATGTCCATGCCCTCCAGACCCTGTAAAAGGTGAGTGTCCCTTTGGGATACCACCAACAGTAGATGTGGAAGGTTCTCCAGCACTTCCCTGATGAAAGGAATGAGATGAATATGCTCCCTTGTCCTTCGACCAAAAATGAGGACGATCTTTCTATCCAGAGGAAGACCCAGTTTTTTCCTGGCTTCCACCTTGTCCCCCCTTCGCAGTGGAAGGCAAGGAAATGGAATGGTCTCTATTTTTTCCCGGGGGAAATACCTCTTCAGAAAACTTTCGTAGCGATCGTCAAAACACACGATCTTGTCCCAGTCAAATTGGTAGAAGGAAGGGTCCGGGGAAGGCCCGTTCTCATGAATTACCGTTACAGTAACTGCCTTTCTCTTAATGGAATTGAATATTTTTGCCAGGCAATCCTTCGGGAGCATGCCCAGATCCTGGGCCACAAAGACCTCGAAATCCTCCCCAAGAATCGGGCGAGGATCGAGATAGGGTTGTTCGGCATTTGATGTGGTAAAGCAACGTATGACGTAGTCCTCATCCCTTTTCACCAATGCACTCCCATGAAAATCGTTTGGAAAAAAAGAGAACACCTTGAGATGATGCCCCATCTTGACCCATTCCCTGCCAATCAGCTCGGCGTGGGTTGAGGCCCCGGAGTCTTCATTCCACGCCGACATCATGGCAATCCTCATGCCCATCACCTCCTTGCCTTTGGGGTTTTCAGTGCCATGAAATTAGCAAATCCTGTGCCTATTGATAACATATTGAACTTGCAGGTTATTCTTGGGATAGAAGATCCATATAGATGAACTCCCGATTCTCCTTTAGAGGACCTAGAAACGATTTAAAGGTTGTTTGAGTCCGCTCCTTGTGGTTAGCAGCACGCATGGAGTTTGGTATTTGGAATTTCTGTTTCATGGGAACAGGAACTTCAAGTTCTCATTTCCAGACCGCAGGACGCAGGCGCACATTTGAGCAGTGAAAATCACTTGTTGTTGAAGAAAGAACTCTCAAGGATTCATCAAAAATTTCGATATATGGCGAAAAACTATTGATTGGTAAGGCAAAAAATGAATATATAGAATGCTAAATATTCTACACCATTGATCCTTTTAGAGTCATAACTTGCCCTAGTCCGAAGAAATGCGATTTAACCTTAAATCTAAACCCTGTCATCCCATCACTTCAAAAGGAGGCAAAAAATGAAAAATGAGAGATTCAAAGGCCTGGTAATTGGTATCATGCTTATTTTGACCTTGACACTTCATTTGATATCTCCGTCACAAGATGCTTTTGCGGCTCAGGGAGCGAAACCTGTTGAGCTGAGCTTTGCCCTTCACGTTCCCCCCAAGGCGGCCCCATATCACTCGGCATTTCTTCCCTGGGCAAAGGAGGTAGAGAAAGCAACCAGGGGCAAGATCAAAATCAAGTTCTATCTTTCCCAGACCCTGGTGAAGGCAAGGGACTCCTATGACGCGGTAAAGAACGGTATTGCCGATATCTCCTGGGTATCCTTTAGCTGGACGCCCGGTAGATTTCCCCTATCAGGCGTCATGGACTTGCCCTTCCTCAGCCCCAGCACCTTTACGGGCGCCTATGCCCTGACGGATCTCTTTAAGAAGTATCCGCAACTGCGCCGCGAGGTGAAAGACGTCCATCTCTTGCATCTCTGGGTCACTTTACCTTACGAAATTCATACTGTTAGCAAGCCCATCCGCCGGATGGAGGACATAAGGGGCCTCAAGTTGGCCACTCAGCCAGGCGCAAGGGCCGCTGTGGAGGCTCTGGGAGGCGTACCAGTAACCATGCCCAGCCCAAAGATATACCAGACCGTAGAGAAAGGAGTGGCCGACGGGGCCGCCCTTGCATGGGGTGCCTATAAGGCTTACAAGTTGGTCGAGGTTACCAGGTATCACGCGAATCCCCACCTGGGCGGAGTTTCCTATTGTACGATCATGAATGAGAACAGGTGGAACAGCCTTCCGGGAGATGTCCAGGCCGCCATAACTGAAGTTACGGAAAGGATGCTACCGGAAATCCTCTGCAAGGCGGTAAGCAACGAGGCGAAAAAGGGTATTGAGATTACCAGGAAGCGAGGGCAGGAAATCGTGGATTTCAGCCCGGATGAACTGGCAAGGTGGAGAGCCACAGGAAAACCGGCCTGGGAAAAATGGGTCAAGAGCATGGAGGCAAAGGGGTTGCCTGGAGCGGCGGTCCTAGAGGACGCCATAAGGCTCGTTGAAAAATACAGCAGGTAGACCGGGTTGAGGAGACTGGGGAGCCCAGGGCGGATGGTAATTGAGGGCATATCCAACACCATTGATAGGTTTGTCTCTCCTTTAAGCCGCATCATGGACATGGTGGGGCGCGTCGTCCTGGCATCAATGGTCATACTGATCACCTCTGACGTTGTCCTGCGCTACTTCTTCAACCGGCCCATCAAGGGAAGCTATGAACTGGTCGAGTTCATGATGGTAGTCCTGGTCTACCTGGGGTTGGCTTACACCCAAACCAGAAAGGCCCACGTGGCAGTCAGCCTGCTGACGATCAAGCTTTCCAAGGCCCAATCTGCGGTCGTCTCTAGCGTGACGAATTTCCTGTGCCTGGCCATCTTCTTGGTAGTAACATGGCGATGCGCCCTTCAAGCGGAGACCCTGAGGTCTAGCGGAACATCCTCTGACACCCTGTTCATTCCCAATTATCCCTTTATGTGGGTGGTAGTATTCGGCAGCTTTGTCCTCTGCATGGTCTTTTTGAAAGATACCATTACGTCCCTGTCTCAAGTGTTCAAGCACTGTCGCCAACCCTGGTTCTGGATCACCCTTGATGCCCTGTTTGTCATTTCTTTGTTCAAAATTCCTGCGTGGTTACACCTCGTTCCCTGGGGAATAACAAGGCCTCTGATGGGGATTATCGGGATACTATTGCTCATCCTCCTCTTGTTCTCTAACATGCCGATCGGTCCGGTCATGGCACTGGTAGGCTATCTCGGATTCAGCTATCTGGTCAATCCTGGTGCCAGCCTTGCTATTTTGGGTACGTCTCCCTACAGGTCGGCATCAAGCCATGCCATGAGTACCATTCCCCTCTTCGTGCTGATGGGCCTCCTGTGCTTCTACGCGGAGTTGAGCAAGGACGTTTACGCCACCATACGGAACTGGGTCGGAAGATTACCTGGGGGGTTGGCAATGTCCACCGTAGGTGGGTGCGCTGGATTTGCTGCAGTGAGCGGCTCCAGCATGGCCACAGCCGTAACCATGGGGACCATTGCCCTGCCCGAGATGAGAAGATACCGATATTCAGATAGCTTGGCGTGTGGTTGTGTCGCAGCGGGGGGGAGCATAGGGATTCTTATCCCTCCAAGCATAGCCTTCATAATCTATGCTACCATCACGGAAGAATCCATTGGAAAGCTCTTTGTCGCCGGGATCATTCCAGGCCTGATGGAAGCGGTGTTTTACATGGTCACCATTTACGTTATGTGCAAGGTGAGACCCTCCCTCGGCCCTCCCGGGCCTTCCTCCACCCTCTGGAAGAAGGTTCTTTCTCTCAAGGATACCTGGGGAATTCTCCTGCTTTTCCTCCTGGTGATAGGGGGGATCTACGCAGGTGTATTTACACCCACCGAAGCCGCGGGTGTAGGAGCATTTGGCGCGCTCCTGCTGGGTATAATCAAAGGCAAATTGAACTGGCAGAAAATCTTGGCCTCTTTGACCGACGCCAGCAAGAACACCGCTATGCTCCTCCTCATGTTGATCGGTGCGGACATTTTCAGCTATTTCCTGACCATGTCCCAGATCCCGTTCATGCTCTCTGAGTTT
The DNA here is from genome assembly GCA_019308525.1 of Deltaproteobacteria bacterium. Next base: position 6,773 of record JAFDIC010000094.1, on the reverse strand, counting down.
GTCATTGGACTCGCTGTGCCAAGGGCAGTAACCATATGGGCCATCCTTCTCGTATACATAGTACTCGGGTGCATTATGCCCATCATCCCCGCCATCATATTGACAATTCCAATCTTCCTGCCGGTGGTGACGGGACTCGGGTATGATCCCATCTGGTTCGGAGTAATAGTCGTGACCATGGCCGAGATGGGACAGATAACCCCCCCTGTGGGGATAAATGTATTTGCCCTCAGCGGAGTGGCCAAAGACGTACCCCTGGCGACCATTTTCAAGGGCATATTACCATTCCTGCTTGCGGATGTAGTAAGGGTCGTCCTGGTGTTCTTCATACCCTCCTTGGCCCTTTGGCTCCCCTCACTCATGGGCTGAGGGAGTTCAGGCGAAAGTCTTACAAAATGTTCGCGGGGTTATTCTTGTGCGCGGTCAAGGGAGGATTTCCCTCTGCTTTCCACTTTGGCCTTGAACCAAGAAAAAGCCTGATTATTTTTCCTTATGCCCTGTAAAACAAGAAAGGTTGACGGACTCGTAAAAAGTCGAAAACTGGAGTGGCAAAGTAGAAAGCTTCAAGTAACTATTCAAGTTGAGCTTTCGAAATCCCGCCTGTGGGAGCGCGCGAATCTTGTGTGATCACCGCCAAACAGCGCCGGTATCTGCGAGAGGCGTACCTAGGGCACGCCGCAATCACATGGAGATGAAGCGCAACGCAGGAATTGGACTTTTTACGAAGCCCTATTGATCCGGGAAAACAAATGGTACAGGTGCCCTGACAGGTACTCCTCGAAGGAGAAGCGGGACACACCGAGAGGGACCGGCAATCTGTCGCGTGCCACGGGTATGACCATGAAATCCATCCTCGTCATATCGGGAAAAAAGGATGTATTCAGGACAATCAAGGGCACTTTTTCAGAAGAGGATTACAGGATTGCAAACGTCGCAGAGATAGACGCAGCTCTCAAAATCCTGACGAAAAACCGCTATGACCTCCTCTTTGTTGATCTTGGACTGCTCAGGGACAGAGCGCAGGGAATGGGATACAGGGAAGCCTTTGAGCCATTCTGGAACCTGTATCCAACCATAGAGATTATTGTCCTGTCTCCCCAGACAATGTTACATGAAGCCGTGAAGGCGGTCAAGGCAGGGGCAAGCGACTTCCTCACCTATCCAGTCAGCCCCGAGGAAGCCAAGTATGTGGCCGACGGCATCCGGGAATCCATAATGCTGGAGTCCGAAAGGGACTACTTGAGAGACCAGTTCTGGGAAAAGGACTCCCTGGAACTGGTCCAGACCAAGAGCCCCCTGATGAAAGAGGTCTTTGAAAAGGTCAGATCCGTTGCACCTACCAGGAGCACGGTATTGCTCATTGGCGAGACAGGGACCGGAAAGAGTTTGCTCGCAAAGCTCATCCATCAACACAGTAACAGGAGGGACGCGCAGTTCATAAGTGTCCATTGCGGTGCGATACCAGAGAGCCTGTTGGAGAGTGAACTCTTTGGACACGAAAAGGGGGCCTTCACCGGGGCTATCAGGAGGAAGCTGGGAAAGTTCGAGATAGCACACGGTGGCACCATATTCCTGGACGAAATAGGGACCTTGTCTCCGACCGCACAGATAAAACTTCTCCAGGTCCTTCAGGACGGGACATTTCAGCGTGTCGGAGGAGAAGAGACCATAAAGGTGGATGTCAGGGTCATATCCGCCACAAATGTGGATCTCAAGAAGATGTGTGATTCGGGTCAATTCAGGAAGGACCTCTTTTACAGGCTGAATGTCTTTCCCATAGAGATCCCGCCCCTGAGAGAGCGGGTAGAAGATATCCCCCACCTTGTCGAGGTCTTCCTGAAAAAGTTGAACAGGTTCAACAAAAAGCAGATCCATGGCGTCCACCCACATGTCATGAACGCCCTGAAGAACTACCCCTGGACCGGAAACATAAGGGAGCTGGAAAACCTGATCGAGAGGGCCTATATCCTGGAGAGGTCCTCCATGCTGTGTCCTGAAAGTTTCCCCGTCGAGATATTTCAAACTCGGCACTCCATTCATGGCATACCTATTGACACCTCTATGACCCTTCGCGAGGTAAGGCACAGGAGCATGGACTACGTGGAAAGAAAATACCTCAAGGAATTGCTCACGGAGAAGAAGGGCAAGATCAAGGATACCGCCCAGGCGGCCGGAATTACTACGCGTCAGATGCACAAATTGATGGCCAAACACGGCCTTAGAAAAGAGGACTTCAGGGCGTGAGCCCAGGGTATTGAAACAGGAATGGCGGGTTCTGCAATCCGGTTCAAAAAAGAACCAGGAGTTCCTGTAGGGCTTGGCCCGGGGATCTCCTTACCAAGCACCCCCAGGGGTAACCCAAACCATGCTCTTGCCCCAGGTGGTACCCTCGATTCAGGAGGTTTTGGCACAGGAATTGCTTTTATCCTGAAGAGAAAACTTGTCCGCTCCTGGAAAGAATTCCTGAAAGGAGTGCTGGCGGGCATGAAGAATGATCTGAAGACTGTCTCAATCAAGGGCCTGATCACCCCGACGGAATGGGACAATCATGGAAACATTACAGGGATTTCCATCTCCGCCTTCGATGAAAAGGAATATCCCCTTTACCCGGATGACAAGAGCAGGGATCTGATATCCATGGTGCGTCAGACAGTGGAGATCCAGGGGGAGATCCTGGAAGACCAAGGCAAGAGGCAACTTAAGGTGATGAACTATGTGCCCTTGAAGGTGCAGCCTTGAGAATACCGATCCTTTGAATTCTTCCCTCTCCGACGGTTTTCGGCAAATCTTTCTCCATCCCAAGCCTTTTTTGTTATCCTCCCTTTGCGCAAGTTTCGGACTGGAATTCTGGTATAACCTTGGCTCCGGTCGCACAGCTTGGCCAAGCACCACGGGCTCCTCATGATTCGTGGTGTAACACCCGCCTCTTTCCTGGGAGATGATATGACTTGGGCAAATCCCATTTGACCATGGGAGGAGAAATCTGTTACTCTCGATTGCCATGGAGATTATTCGCGGCTGAAATCGAACCGGAGCTAAATAGCCCTGCCGAAAAGACCCTTGGCAAGGACATGGAGACTGAGATGGGAAAGACAAGCAAAGTGGACAGCCAGCTCGAAAGGCTGGAACAACACCTGAAACAGGAAAATCCGATCCTCTCAGAGGTAGTATCCAGTTTCCGGCAGCTCGACCTGATCTGCCGCAAGCTGGGATTCTTCCATCGCGAGGAATCTTATGCAACTCGAACGGCCTGGTGGCCGCTGATTTCGGTCCTCGGGGTCTATTCCTCCGGCAAGTCCACCTTCATAAACCACTACCTTTCCTATCAGCTCCAGGCAACAGGGACCCAGGCAGTGGATGACAAGTTCACGGTCATATGTTACGGCAGAGACAGCGAGCCCAGGGTCCTTCCAGGGGTCGCCCTGGATGCGGACCCCCGCTTCCCTCTCTACAAGATAAGCCGTGCCATAGAATCCGTTTCAGAAGGGGAAGGAAGGAGGATAGACTCCTACCTGCAACTAAAGACATGTAACAGCGAGAGGCTGAAAGGAAAGATTTTCATTGATTCCCCGGGTTTTGATGCTGATGCGCAAAGGACTTCCACGCTCAGGATAACGGATCACATTATCAACATATCAGACCTGGTGCTGATCTTCTTTGATGCCAGGCATCCAGAGACCGGGTCCATGCAAGACACCTTGGAGCATCTGGTGAAGGGTACCATTCATCGGACCGATTCAAACAAGTTCCTCTATATCCTGAACCAGATTGATACTGCTGCCCGGGAAGACAACCCCGAGGAGGTATTCTCGGCATGGCAGAGGGCCCTGGCCCAACATGGAATGACCGCAGGTCGTTATTACACCATCTACAATGAGGAGGCAGCGATACCCATAGAAGATGAAAGGATACGATCTCGCTTTGAAACCAAGAGAGACAAGGACCTGAGGGAGATCCACTCCCGCATGGAGCAGGTGAGCGTCGAGCGGGCCTATCGTATCGTGGGCATGCTTCAACAGGCCGCAAAGACCGTGAAAGAGGATCTGGTCCCCTTTTTGAGCGGGTTTATCAAAACCTGGAGGCGAAGGGTATTGATGATTGAAGGGGGCATAGTGGGCATCCTGGTGTTTGCCTTTTTTGCCGTGACTATCTGGCGGGGCTATTGGAAGGGACTTCACCTGGAAATCCCCTTTCTCGATCCAGTGATTTCAAACCCCTACCTCGGGGGCATCCTGTTGGTTTTGCTCCTCATCCTTGCCCTCTGGGGACATCACGCTATCAGGCGACGCTCCGGGCTGAAGCTTATGGACAGGTTCCTCCAGGGCGTTCCGGATCAAGGCCAGAAAGACAACTACAGGAGGGCCCTGGAGAAGGGTCTTCGTTGGAACAGGAGCATTTTTTGTATGAATCCGGCGGGATGGGGAAATAGGACCAAAAAGAGAGTGGAGGCGGTTATCGAGGATTCGAACCGCTTCATGCAAAGGCTCAATGACCTGTACACCGACCCCTCAGGGGGGAGTAAGGACGACTGACAAAAGAATTTGCAGATCTCGGATACTCGCCCAAAGAAATAGTCCCGCAAACAGAGAAAACTATTATCTGGAATATCCCTGAGCCATCCAGATTGCCCACAGTCCCAAACCGGATAGGCAACCTATCGTCTCGAGAAACCTCCAGGGAATATTCTTGTCTGCTTGCCATTCGCAAGTATTGGTACTATTATTTCCAAGTATAAATGCAGACGACCTTGGCCCTTGGGATGAGACAGGCCAAGATTGAATGTGCTGGAGGAAGCAGAATGGAAAAAGTCACCATCGACGGTGTTGAACTAATCCTGACACAGCCGGACGATGTGCCCATGAGATGGGTAGGGCAGGAAGAGCTGGTAACCCAGGTCCTGGCTGCCTGGATGGTTATTGGTGACGACGATTTGCCCCTCAACCCGAGGCTCGTGGGTAAGCCTGGTGTGGGGAAAACAACGCTGGCCTACCACGCGGGAAAGATCATGAACCGCCCCGTGTACCTCTTCCAGGCCACAATGGATACCAGGCCGGAGGATCTCATTGTCACGCCCGTCATCTCTGACCAGGGGAAAATCAAGTACATGGCCAGCTCCATTGTTTCGGCAATGATAAGGGGTGGGATCGCCATAATAGACGAAGGAAACAGGATGAGTGAGAAAAGTTGGGCATCTTTGGCGCCCCTGATGGATAGTCGCAGGTACGTAGAATCCATTGTGGCCGGGATCAAGATCAAGGCCCACCCGGACTTTCGGCTGTGCACCACCATGAATGACGATGCGAGCACCTTTGAACTGCCCGAGTATATCCACAGCCGGCTCCAGCCCCAGATATTCATAGATTTTCCAGAAGCAGAGGAAGAGATGGAAATTCTCAAGGCCAACCTGCCTTTTGCAGACGAAGAGATCCTGGAATACGTCGTAGATTTTCTCCAAACCTCCCATGAGGCCGATGAACGGTACTCTGTCAGGGACGGGATAAACATTGCCAGGTATGCCCTGAAGAGATTGGTCGAAAGGGGGGAAAGGTTGACTTCCGCAGGAAGAAAGGAGAGGACCCTGGAATATATGAAAGAGGCCGCCTCCATGATCCTGGATCCGACCGCAGTCAAGTTTTTTGAAGATATCCTGGAGGACGAAGACCTGGATGAAGAGGATTGAATGGGAAAATGTCCGCATAGTCCCTATCCTGCACAACAGGGTGGAATTCGCCCTGGAGGTCAGGCGTCAATTCCTGGAGTTCAAGCCCAACCACGTCGCGGTTGAGTATCCTTCAACCCTGAAAGAAAAAATTGTTAAGGGTGTAGAAAGGCTTCCCCTCCTTTCCGTAGTATACTACGAGGAAAAGGACGGCACCTTTGTCTACCTTCTCCTGGAGCCTACAGACGGCCAAGTCGAGGCAACGAGACTCGCCTTGGAGAACAACGTGCCGATCCATTTCATTGACAGGGACACCGAAGGCTATCCCCTCGACCTCTCGCCCATGCCCGATTCCTATGCCGTGACAAAGATTGGACACTTTGAGTATTGTCAGGCCTATCTTCAAACCCAGCGGAATTCTCTTCGTAGCATGGAGGACAGGCTGAGGGAGAAAACCATGTGCTATCACCTCCAGAAGCTCAGTGAAAGGGGTGAAAGGGTGCTTTTTGTATGCGGACTCTATCACCTCCCTGGAATTCTTGACATGATCGGCAGGCCGCAGACGGAAGTCATAGGGAGACGTTCCAGGGAAGGGGTGGGCCTCGCCCATCTCCACAGGGAATCGAGCATGGAGGTAATGACGGAAATGCCCTTCTTGGCGGCCAGGTACGAGCAGTACAGGAATACGGCTCCGGAAAACCCACAGTATTTGGACCGAATACGCGTAAACAGAGATTTGATAGCCCTTGCCAGGGAAAATCACTACAAGAACAGCAGGGAGGAACTTTCCAGGAGCCAGGTCAAGGTGCTCAACAAGTATGCCAGGAACTACGCTCTCGTCACCGGGAACCTGGTGCCCAGCTTCTACCAGCTTATTATTGCCGCAAGGGGGGCCGTTGATGACAACTTCGCTTACGAACTCTGGGAAAAGGGTAGTGATTACCCTTGGCAAACGGAAGACCCCGGCCTCCCCATACTCAGGCTAAAGGGAGAAGACCTGTTTCTCGACCAGAAGAGGATCAGGTTCCACAGGCGCTTGAAGACATTCAGGAGAAGGTTGGTACCGGTACCGGTCAAAAAGAAACCACGGGAAAGAACCCCCGGTGAGTGGAAG
>JAFDIC010000614.1 GCA_019308525.1 Deltaproteobacteria bacterium | reverse complement strand
AGTTCGACTGTCTTGTCCTAGGCCTCTTGGACAACCTGGCCACCCGAAAGTTCAATGAAGTGGAAATGGGGATGATCTTGAGGCGCCTGGTGAAGTACGTGGCAAGGGATCAAGTCTTAAAATACTACATGCCCCTTCTCTGCCTGCCACCCCGTGAAAACACCTTGGAAGTTTATATCGCCCTCGAGGATCTGGGCCTGGAGATCAAAGAAGGGCTGATAAGGGGACAGGTCTCCCTTAAGGCCGCAGAAGCGCTTCTGCATATGGAAAGTGAAGCAGCCCTTGGATTATGCCGGTGGATAAAAGAGCTGAGGCTTAGCTTCAATTATCAACTCCAATTAATTGATTACATAATAGATATCTCAAGCATGGAAGACAAGACAGTAACGGAGGTACTGGGGACTTTAGGCAAAATGCTTGGAGATAAAGAGATCAACAGGCCCCAGCGGGTCAAGCGGCTATTCAAGGAGTTGCGGCGACGGAGGTATCCGTCACTATACAGGGCGGAGCAGGAGTTCAAGAGCAAGATAAAGAGGCTGTCCTTACCGGAAGAGGTAAGGGTAAAGCATCCTCCCAACTTCGAAGGCCCCAAATTTCTGATGGAAATTTGGTTTCACGATGGACAAGATCTTAAGAGGAAACTCAACCAGCTCCACTCCATGCAAGGTATCGAAGGAATTATGGGTCCATGAAAAGGAACTTCAAGATCAAGCTCCCCGTTAAGCGAATTTTCCTGGAGGAGGGGATTGAATCTACGCAGCTTGGTCAGGAAGTCCTGAGAAATCTTGAGAGATCTTCGCACTCTGTAAGCCTGATCAAGCCTGGTGAAAAGGGCAATGCCCTCCGGGGGACACTTGACAAGAAGTCCGTCTACTTGACCTCATTCCCTGGTGCCTTACTGAAGCCTTGCCCTGGTACAAAGCACTATATCTGTTGCGGTTACCAGATCCTTCACCTGGGCACCAATTGTCCGATGGACTGCACCTATTGTATCCTTCAGGCCTATTTTGCCGAGCCCTTCATGGGGGTTTTCGTGAACCTGAGGGAACGCCTCCGGGAGGTGGGGGAGATCTTGGACAGCCAGCCTCAGCGAACATTCAGACTCGGTACCGGTGAATTCATGGACAGCCTTGCCCTTGACCCCCTTGTCGGCTGGAGCAAAATATTAGTGCCTCTCATTTCCTCCAGAAAGAACGCGGTCCTTGAATTCAAGACCAAGACCGACCAGGTGGAGGGACTCCTCTCTCTAAAGCAGAGGGAGAGGATTGTGATTTCCTGGTCTCTGAACAGTCCTTACATAGTTGCCAAGGAGGAACACTTGACACGCGGCCTCGAGAAGAGATTGGAGTCTGCCCGCCGGTGCCAGGAGGAAGGCTTTGTAGTGGGCTTTCATTTCGACCCGATCATAGGGCACCCGGGTTGGAAAGAGCAGTATGATCGTACTATCGATATGATGGAGAGGTATATTCAGCCCAAAGGCATCATTTGGATAAGCATGGGGTGTCTTAGGTATATCCCCAGGTTAAAGGATATCATAAGAAAGCGTCATCCCCGAAGCAAGATACTCGAGGGGGAGTTTATTCAGGGACTTGATGGAAAAATGCGCTATTTCATGCCCTTTAGGGTAGAGATGTACGGCCATATCGCAGAGAAACTCAGAGCATGGAGCAAGGACCTTGCAATATACCTGTGTATGGAAAGTAACGAGGTATGGTTGGATAGCCTTGGGTGGTCACCCGTTGATTCTGAAGGCCTTTCAGCATACCTGGATTCCAGGGTCTTGAGGTTTTTCAGTTGATTATTACCTGGCATTGTGTAATTAGATCTTGATTTTGCCTGTTAGGGTGTTATGTTAGACGTAGCTAAATCAAATTTTGGAGGTAGTTCTAATGTTGAAAGAAAAAGTCGAGGATGCCTTGAACAAGGTAAGGCCGTCATTGCAGGCTGATGGTGGAGATGTCCAGTTGATTGACGTTGGGGAAGACGGCGTGGTAAAGGTCAAGCTGACAGGCGCATGTGGAGGGTGCCCCATGTCA
>JAFDIC010000613.1 GCA_019308525.1 Deltaproteobacteria bacterium | reverse complement strand
GATATTTGACCGGAGGGAGAAAAAGATAAAAGAATATGATGCGCCGGTTCAGGACTATGAAGACTATGCCCTTGAAGGGGAGTACGAGGTCAATGGCGCCAAGTGCAGGCCGGCCTTCATGTCCCTACGGGAACACCTGAAACAGTTCGGCATGAAATGGGCCTCGGAAATCACCACGGTGCCGGAAGAGACCATAAGACGCATTGCCGAAGAGTGGGTGGAAAATGCCCAGATCGGCAGCACCATAACCATAGAGGGGAAGACTTTCCCCTACAGGCCGGTGGCCGCCGTAACCTTCCGGGGGGCCCAGGGCCATTCGAACGGCATCCACCAGGTGGCCGCGATCGACCTGCTCTCTGAATTGGTGGGCGCGGAAGACGTGCCGGGAGGGACCCTGGGGTGGCCTTCCATAAGGAGAAAATATCCCGGCGGGCACTATGAAAGAAAGACCATCGTCGGCCCTGACGGGGTCGTCATCCCCGGCGTGTTTTACTCCCATGTCCCGTGGCCTCCCCACAAGCCGACGATTCCGTGCAAGGACATCGGGTGCGTGGACTTCTGGCCCCATGCCACCCTTTCCCACATCCCGTACGTGAAGGAGCGCGAGGAAATTTGGAGAAAACTGGGCGTAACGGCAATACCCGAGATGCTTTTCGGTATCTCCTGCAACTTCATCATCAGTCAATGCGACTGGCAGGCAACGGTAGATTTTTTCAAGAACCTGTTCGTAGTCCAAATGGACGTATGGGTAAACGAGACGGACCAGGCCATTGCGGACATCGTCCTTCCTGATGTCACTTGGCTGGAAAAGGACTGCTGGAGCAGCGAGATCGACGCCTACTTCTTCAGCGGGAGCCCTTCCTATGAGAACTGGTATTGCCACATGCAAAAGGCCGTGGCAAAACCGGTGGAGGAATGCAGGTTCTTCATGGATGTCTACCTCGAAGTAGCAAACAGGGTGGGTTTCAGAGACAAGTATAACGAAATTATCAACCAGTATTACGGAATAGAAGATGAAGATCTCAAGTTCAAACCCGGAGAACAGCCCACATGGGCCGAGATGGGTGAAAGGGTACTCAAGTGGGTATACGGTGACGATGCAGATAAGGTGAAAGATCAGGGCTACGCGACATGGCACAAGCCCATAGAAGATGTCTACTGGAGATGGGAAATCAACTCCAGGGTTCCCCTTTACATGGAATTCTTGATCCATGCGAGGAACGAGGTGGAAAGGATCTGCAAAGAGGTTGATCTGGAGCTGGAGTACGAGCAATATACCCCGAACGCGAGCTGGTTTGAGCCTACCACCTACAAGGAGCTGGATGGAGAATATGACCTGATCGCCTTTTCCTATAGGGATGTCCTGCACACCAACAATACCACCTTTCAGAACCCCATGATCGACGAGGTGAGCAAGCTTTGCCCTTACACCTATACGGTGACAATGAATACGGACGTTGCAGGGAAGAGGGGGCTGGAAGACGGTGACTTGGTATGGGTTGAGAACCGATACGGGGCAAGGGAAAAGGGAAGGATCAAGACCATGGAGGGTCAACATCCCAAGACGGTCGGCATTGCGGGCCAGGGAGGTCTGTGGGCGGATATGAGGCCTATTGCCAAGGGTAAGGGGAGCAACTTTTGTAAGATACTTCCCACCTATCTGAGGCATTATGACCCGGTCACGGGCAATATAGAAACATCGGTTGCCGTCAAGGTTTACAAAGCGGCAGAGGAATAGGGGCAGGGTTTTCCCAAGTAAGCAAGAGACAGGATGTTGACCTTGCAAGCAGAGTGAGGTATTCTTTGCAGCAACATAAGGTTAGACACCTAAACTCACAACAGGAGAGCGAGGGACATGAAAAGGGCAAGGTTGATGGAATATGAATGGATGGTGAAATATACCCCCCAGAGGGAATGGATTGAGGGACAGGGATTCCTGCTATGCCTGGCCTTCTTTTTTTCGGAGATAGGATCAGGGATCTATTTTGTCTCCCTTTTCCTGAACCTTAAGGCCGGGTGGCTTGTCGGATGGCTCA
>JAFDIC010000612.1 GCA_019308525.1 Deltaproteobacteria bacterium | reverse complement strand
GGCCATTGTTCTTCCTCGGCAATATCCCTACCAATAGCCGCATCAAAAAGGCGCCTGGCATATGAAGCGTGGTATTGGAAGTCAGCAGCGAGTCTCCTTTCCTTATGGGATTTGTTAGCATATTCACGACGGAGTTCTGAAAGCTCCCGCACCTCCCTTATGAGACGAAAAAAAGGTACGTCTTTGAAATTTAGGCCTTGCGCTTTCCAGATGAACAGAATCCTTTCTTTCTTTTGAGTTTTTCGCTATTTGCTGTCTTGCGGGTCTGCACTCTGAGGGAAATCCAGCGCATCCCACGTCAGCAAATCTCAAGCTAAATCCCCCCTTCATCTCCATAGATCACACTGCATCAGACGTCATGAAGGCTCTATCTCCTCCTGTTTTTCCTTTTGCTCGCTTTCCTCATTTTTTTCCTGTTCTTCTTCTTTGCCCTTTTCTTCGCGGCCTTGGAACCCGCCCTGTAGCTGAAATGATCGTCTCCATTTCTAAAAGAGGACATCACATTCCTATCAAAGCAAGCCCACCATGCCATGTAATTGTGAAAATCTTCGTGTATTCTTCTTTCTATCCACTGCCTTTCCTTTGCGAGATAATCATCCATGTTCTGGGACAGTGCTCTCTCAAAACTCTCTATACCAATAAACCCAGGCGATATAAGTCCGCGGCTGTACGCATCCCTTATTGTGTCCATCAGTTCTTCTGGATAAAGATCACAGACGCAAGAGGCGGCGCCATCCCAAAAATAAGACCCTTCTTCGGCCTCATTCCCCACAAACAATCCCCCAAGAAAGTCCAGTGCCCAGGAGCGGGGGAGATCACCAAGCAGCACACCCCATACAAGTGCTCTCATGGCCGACCCGCGAACAAATTGATCCGCCTCCTTGTTTAACACCAGCGCCTTTATTCTTTCATAATTGCCGCCGCAGGTCTGATACAGGATCCGCGGGAAATCTTCCGTTATCATGTCTCCGAATAGATGGTCAACCACACCTGAGGGGAGCGAAATCAGCTTGACAATGGTCTCGTGCGCCTCGACGTATCTGAAGTGGGCGAGGAGGTTCATGGCAAATATATGGCCGTGGAACTGTTCCCGGGAAAGAACCGACGAGGGATCTCGAAACACATTTTGAAGGATCTCCACCAGATAAGGAATGATTTCCTTCTCACGTGCCAGTGCTTTATCAATAGCCTCCCTGGGATATTCCTCTATATGATCCCCGCTGAGGACGTCCAAAACCTCTCGTATAACTTCATCCATCGCCACCCTCCCTTGAGGAACCAATTCGTGTCGTTTTTAGGGTGCCTGGAATTCTATGAATTCTGGGGGCACCTTACTTATTTCTTGTTATCTCTCTTCTTTCTACCCGTCTTTTGTTTATGCGTTACGCAGGCCTAAATCCTCTCAAGCTTTTAGTGAAGCCATCTCTTCCCAGAGGTCTTTCTGTCCGTTCATGTCTGCGCAGTCGTTCCAACACCGAAAAATACGCATGGTGTCCCCATAGGTGTTCCATAGATGCTTGCAAAGAACTCCTCCATTTTGAACTTCCTTGAGGACTGCCTGCAATCGAGAGGCGAAGTCCTCTCCCGTTGATTGGCTGAAGGCAGTGAGCCATCTTTCTACCTCCGAGATGTCTACATCCTGTTTCAACAAAATCGTGCGCATGTTCTACATGTCGCACGGCCTGCCAGAGAAGATCTTGTGAATAACTAGGTCTTCGGCAGTTGCGAAGCGCACCGGGAAGCCCCCCACGTCCAACACTCGGGCCCTTGCGATAGCCTGACGTTCATAATCGGTCCATGAAAAGATGAAGTCCGCGCGCATCTGTGTGGCTGGGGCAAGGGTCGACAAGACCCAGGTCTTACCCACGAATTGCTCCACATCCTCAACCAGGACCCGGAGATCCATCTCGCGTACCACCTGGAGAAGGTCTGGGAGACCCTCCAGATCAATGCCAAGGGTGACGTCCACATCCCGCGTAAGGCGGGGCTCCCCGTAGAGCAGCACTGCCTGCCCGCCAATGAGCATGTAAGGTATGC
>JAFDIC010000611.1 GCA_019308525.1 Deltaproteobacteria bacterium | reverse complement strand
GAGCACCCAGATACCCAAGATGTGTCTGGAAGCGGGGAGGGGCGTCCTTGGAAAGATCGGTTGCACCCAGCCCAGGAGGATAGCTGCGACTACGATCAGCCAACGTATTGCCCAAGAGTTGGGCCAAAAGGTTGGCCGTTTCGTTGGCTACAAGATCAGGTTCAGTGACAGGACCAGTCGTGATGCATACATAAAGGTCATGACGGATGGTATGCTCCTCGCGGAGATCCAGGGCGATCCGGACCTCTACGAGTATGACACTCTCATAATAGATGAGGCCCATGAAAGGAGCCTCAATATTGACCTGTTGCTGGGCGTGTTAAGGACACTTTTGCCCAAGCGGCCGGAACTGAGACTGGTGGTAAGTTCAGCTACTCTGGACCTGAAGAAGTTCTCCGAGGCCTTTGACAATCCTCCCATCATCGAAGTGAGTGGCCGCCGCTATCCCGTAAAGATTACTTATATGCCACTCGACCCTGCCTTGCAAGAAAGAGGGGAAGTCACCTATATTGACATGGCGGTTGAGGCCGTGGATAGACTCCAGGAAAAAGGGGCGAAGGGGGACATCCTTGTTTTTATGCCGACAGAACGCGATATCTTGGAGACTTGCGGGAGACTGGAAGGAAGACATTACCCCGGGGCCACCGTCTTGCCGCTTTTCGCAAGACTTTCCAGCTGGGACCAGGGACGGATTTTCTCCCATAGGGGGAGAAAGATCGTGGTTGCGACAAATGTTGCGGAAACATCCCTCACCATTCCTGGTATCAAGTATGTGATCGACACCGGCTTGGCCAGGATTGTTCGCTACCTTCCCAGCACGAGGATATCCAGCTTGCCGGTGAGTTCGATCTCCAGGAGCAGTGCTGATCAAAGAGCGGGACGTTGTGGCAGGTTGTCCGATGGCGTCTGCATAAGGTTGTATTCCCAAGAGGAATACGACTCCCGCCCGGCGTTCACGGAACCTGAAATACTGCGCTCAAATCTGGCGGAAGTGATCCTGAGAATGATATACCTTGACCTGGGAGACATTTCTTCCTTTCCCTTTTTAGACAAGCCCAGCCCCAGAAGGATAAAGGACGGCTTTGACCTCCTTTCAGAACTCGGGGCCGTTAGGAAGGAAGGAGACAGGGTCTTGCTGACCGACACCGGGCGCCTGATGGCTAGGATGCCCATGGATCCAAAGATATCAAGAATGATCCTGGAGGCGAGAAAGGAGGACTGCATCAGGGAGGTAGCCATTATTGCATCCGCACTCAGTATCCAGGACCCCAGGGAAAGGCCCCTGGAAAAAGCTGTTGAAGCAGACCGGGCCCATGCCCCGTTCAAGCATCCTGATTCGGATTTTATTACCCTGCTCAATATTTGGAACAAATACCAAAATACCCTGAAGAGACTGAAGACCCAAGCCATGATGCGGAAGTTCTGCAAGGAGCATTTTCTCTCATTTGCTCGTATGAGGGAGTGGGCCTATGTGTTTGAGCAGATCACGAGCATACTCCGGGAGCAGAGAATACCCTTGGGGAAAGCAGGAAAAAGAGAAGTGACTGAATCCCTCTATGGGGCGATACATCGCTCCATTCTGAGCGGTTTGCTGTCCAATATAGCGATGAAGAAGGAGAAGAACCTGTACCTGGCGGCGAGAGGCAGGGAGGTGATGATCTATCCGGGATCCGCACTGTTCAACAGGAAGGGGGGCGCCTCGTGGATAGTGGCAGCTGAGATCATCAAGACATCCAGGCTGTTCGCCAGGACTGCTTCCAGGATCGACAGTAAATGGCTTGAGGGCCTGGCAGGCGACTTGTGCCGGAGGTCCTACACAAACCCACGCTGGGATGAGTCCAGGGGAGATGTGGTGGCAGATGAACTGGTCACCCTCTATGGCCTGCCGATAGTAAGGAACAGGGCCGTCTCTTACGGTGCGATCGATCCCCAAAAGGCGCACGAGATATTCATCCACTCCGCCCTGGTGGAAGGAAGGGTTCGGGAAAGACCCCCTTTCCTCCGCCACAACGAGAAACTTATAGAAAAAATCCGCGC
>JAFDIC010000610.1 GCA_019308525.1 Deltaproteobacteria bacterium | reverse complement strand
CTTACTTAGCAGTGGATGTAACTTACCTTCATTGGCAAGTTCCTCAACTGTGAGGGCCATTTCATAAGCAGGATTAAGTTGTAATAACGCCTCCGGCCAAAGAGCACCCTGAGCCAAAATCTCGCTCTCAACAAATTCTCTCACTCGATCATCTGATATGTGGAGGAAACTCTGTATGTATTTGCCATATTCCTCGATAATAAGGTCACGAACTTCAAAGATGCTCATTTGACTTTCCTTGCAAGGTTGGTAGTGCTGCTTATTTGGTCACCCAGGATTCAGAATCAAAAAACCTCGCTCTCAAGTTGAGGAACGAGGTTTTCTGTTGCTCTAAGTCATCATGGCCCTTTCGATTTGGCGAACTAGCTTTTGCCCCACATTAGGGAAATCTCCTGTATGGCGATGGACCCCACGGGTTGGACAGCCTGATGGGTAAGATAAGCTCTGAGCCGATTCGTATGGAGAGAGTCATCAGCCAGACTCCGCGAATGGATACGGTAAATCGTATTAAATCTCATCCGGGGTTCGATCGTCAAGTGCTTGGTGAAACCATTCCAGGTTGTAAGAAGTACATGAAGCCCCGGTTCATCGGGATATTGGGATTGAGTAGACCGGGGGAATTTCACCCTCGGGCCCTCTCAAAACCCCGCGAGGGCCTTTCGACTCACCGGGCTCCCATCATCCAGCCGCCGGCAAAATCCCCATCTGCCAGTGGACGAAAAGCTCCGGATCCCTTCGCGCGATCCTTCCAAGCCAATGTTCCGCCCGGCTTCGATGGCGACTCAGCCTTTCGTATTTCCGCCGTGCCCAATGTACAAAAGCCCAGTTCATGTGCCTCAGCACAGGATACAGTGCCGATTTGCAAAAGCGCCCATAATAGTTGATCCACCCCCGGAGGGCCGGATTGACCATCCGCGAAATATCCTCTAGCGTCTTGTCCGGCTTCAGCTGAATCCGCCATCCCCGGATAACCTGCCGCATGGCCTTGCAGGCCTTGTTACTTACCCCAGGGGTGAAATTGATGACGAACTTCCCATAGCAGTTCTTGGATCCCTGCGGACGAAATGTGTATCCCAAAAAGTCAAATTTCGTCTCTGGGAACTCTCCACGTCGATCATCGTCCTTGCAGTAGACAATGCACGTCTTCTCAGGGTGCAGTTCAAGACCACACTCCCTGAACCGCCCATGTAACTGCTCAAGAAGTTTTTCTGCCTCCCCTTGGGTCCGGCAGTGGGCCACTCCGTCATCTGCGTAGCGCGCCCATAGATTTCCAGGACAATTCCTTCCCATCATTTATCAAAGACATAACGGAGGACCAGATTGGCAAGAAGTGGACTGATGACCCCCCCTTGGGTCCCTGCCTTCCCCTCTATGATCCTCCCATCCTCACGGCTGAAACGGCGCCTTGAGCCATCACTCAATGTACAGGATCAGCCATTTGCAGTCGGTATGTGTCTTCACAGCGCGCATAAGCAACTCATGGTCAATGTTGTCGAAGAGCTGGCGCAGGCCGGCATCAACACCCATCCATACCCGGCCATGAGGGCTTTCCATACCTCTCGCATGGCCATGTGCGGCGAACGTCCCGGCCGACAACCAAAAGAACAATCAGAAAATCTCGGTTCAAATATCGGCTTCATGGGTTGAATCAGCGCCTGCTGGCAAACACGATCAAAAACAGCTGGTGTGCCTAATTTCCTGATCCCACCACCCGGCTTGGGTATCCCTCCCCACCGGACCGGCTTCGGACGGTACATGCCCTCACGTAGCTTGCGGTCTAAGGTGTCAAGAGTAATTATCCTTGGGCTCCTCAAACCGGGCAATGGTGACTTCATCTATCCCGGTCGCACCCTTGTTCTTCTTGACCCTCTCCCAGGGCAGCTCCAAGTTCTTCCGACTGTGGGCCTTGTCGATCAATGAGTGAACTTTACACTTCTTCATCTCATAAATCTCCTCCCAATGCTTGGCCCGCCCATGTCTCCACGGCCTCAGACCAGCTCCAGATCTTTCACAAAGGGAACTTTCCGGCACTTTGTCCTC
>JAFDIC010000093.1 GCA_019308525.1 Deltaproteobacteria bacterium | reverse complement strand
TTTCATAAGGCTGGCAGAGAAGTGGGGACTGGGAACCTCCAAATACCATGATCTAGAGAACAGGAAGGTTATCCTGTGAAGGCAAGATATCTCCTGTGGCTCAGAAGGACCTCTCAGTGCTTTTTCTTGGTCTTGTTTGTCTATCTCCTTGTTGAAAGCCGCCTTCCACAGGATGTCTATTTGAACTATTCCGTTGCCGTGTCCCCGGGGGAAGACTTGAGGTTGAACCGGCCGGTAACTCTGTTTTTCAAGATGGATCCCCTGGTGGGGGTGACCTCGCTGCTGTCGGGTTCCAGGCTGATCAAGGGCTTCATCTGGGGGGCAGGGGTCCTTGTCCTGACCGTCCTTTTGGGGAGGGTGTTTTGCGGTTTTGTCTGTCCCCTGGGTACCATAAATCACCTTGCCGGGTGGCCGGGACGTGCTGCCAGGGGCAGCTTTGTGGTGACGGCCGGGCAAAAAAGACCTGGCCACAGGGTCAAGTATTTCATACTCGTCCTCCTGCTCATCTCGGCAGTATTGGGGCTTAACCTGGCAGGGATCGCAGATCCCATCTCCCTTCTTTTCAGGTCACTGGCCCTGGCCATCATCCCTGGAGTAGGCATCGGCCTGCGCTCCCTGTTTGATTTGATGGCCGAGAGCGGGGTCAAGCTCCTCAATCTGCTCAGTTACGGTGCAGAAGTCATTCTGGCCCCCGTGTTCGGATACGAAGCCAGGGCCTATCAAACGGCATGGTTCATAGGTCTGGCCTTTTCCGCTCGGGGCCTTGTTGGGTATCTTTTCCAGGTTCAGTATCCTCAAGCTCATAAAGCACGAAGAGAAGTGTACACAGTGCATGAGGTGCGAAGCAAAATGCCAGGGAGCGGCGAGCCCCCTGCCGGGTACTGAGTGGGAGACGGCAGAATGCCTGATGTGTTTCAATTGCTTTGAAGGGTGCCCTGAAAAGGCCATTGAGTTCAAGTTTGCGCTCTCACCAAGTTACAACAGGGCCCCTGATATCGGCAGGAGAGCGCTTCTCGGGGGTCTCCTGGCCGGCGTCTCTCTCCCCTTCCTGGGGAGACTGGACGGACATATCCACAAGACGTCCGATTATCGTCTCATCAGGCCCCCAGGAGCGATAGGGGAGAAGGAGTTCCTGGAACTATGCCAGCGGTGCGGGCTGTGCATGAAAACCTGTCCTACCAATGTGATAAACCCGACACTGGGGGAAGCAGGCATGGCGGGATTGTGGACCCCCCGGCTGATCATGACCATGGGTTACTGTGAATACACCTGCACTCTCTGCACCAGCGTGTGCCCGACGGGTGCCATCCGGGAGATTAGCGCAAAGGAGAAAATCGAGTTGCCCATAAAGATCGGATCAGCCTACATAGACAGGGGCAGGTGCCTGCCCTGGTCTGGAAACGCGCCGTGCATCGTGTGTGAAGAGCATTGCCCCACTTCACCCAAGGCAATATATCTCAAGCAAGAGAGGCTCCCGGTTCGGGGAGACAAGATAATGGACGTGCAACTCCCCCATGTGGATATCCAAAGGTGTGTGGGGTGCGGGATATGCGAAAACAAGTGCCCGGTCAGGGGACTTCCGGCCATAAGGGTTATTGCAGCCGGAGAGACGAGATCTCTTAGGAACCAGATAATTCTGTTGTAGTCCCGCTGGTGCTTGATCTTCAAAGCGGGACCAGATGGCAAGGGAATTGCCAGCATCACCAGGGGATTTTCGAAAAAAGAAATGGTTTGAAGGAAGACCCGAAGGAAATGGCGGCGGGCGACGCAAGTACAGGGAGAGAGCTGCTGGTAAGGGGTAAGGTCGTAGGTGGCGTCAGAAAGGCCTCTTGTTTTACCCGGCTGGATTGGGTCCA
This sequence comes from Deltaproteobacteria bacterium, assembly GCA_019308525.1. Next base: position 9,773 of record JAFDIC010000093.1, on the reverse strand, counting down.
ACGGCAGTGTCTTGAAAAGCTGGGTTTCAGGCCCTATCCCGGCACGTTGAATCTGGAGGTGGGGGATGACGTGCTGGAACTCTTAGAGAGCGTGAAGGGTGAGGGTTCCATACTTTTGACCCCTCCGAACGAGGAGTACTGTACCGCGCAAACACTCCCGGTTAGGATGGGCACCGTACGGGGCGCTATAATAATACCGGAAGAGGACGCGCGGGTTCACGGAAAGAATGTCCTGGAAATCATCGCCCCCCTAAGACTGAGGATCGCCTTGAACCTCAAAGACGGTGACGTACTGACAGTTCGAATAAAGAAGAATTGATGGCGAGTGACATGAACGAAGACCGGAAAAATTCCCTGGAAGCCATTCTGTTTGATCTGGACGGGACGCTCATAGACTCCATAGAGGCCTATTTCAGGATTATGGAGATTACGATCGAGGAGATTGGTGTCGCTCCCGTATCCAGGGAAAAGATCCTTGGTGCCGTATTGGACGGGGACTTCAACTGGAAGGACGTCTTGCCTGCCGGAGATGCGAGCCAGAGACGAGCCCTGATAGAAAAGGCCTGGAATGTCATAAATGCGTTGTACCCCCGGATCTTTCGAGACCATGTAAGCCTGTTCCCTGGCGTTGGAGAGGTGGTGAAGGATCTGAAGGCCGGAGGAGTTAAAGTGGGCATTGCTACGACTACACCAAGGAAGCAGATGGAAGTGAAGCTGTATCCTTTACGGCAATCCGGCATAGCCGACCTCTTTGACACGATTATCACAGCGGAGGATGCCCGGAGGAGGAAACCGGCTCCTGATCCGCTCTTGGAATGTCTGAGACGGATGGACATTGAACCAAGAAGCAGCATATACATTGGAGACACTACGGCGGACATCAGGGCAGGTAAGGCGGCCGGGATGGGTACGATCGGTGTATTAAGCGGCCTGGATCCCTATGAGGCCCTGAAAAGGGAAGGACCCGATCTCATCATTAACAGTGTGGTCGAGCTCCGGGACACTGATTATTTTCCTCAACCCAAGCCATGAAGGGGCTTTCTCTCTGTAGCAAAGGGGCGCAAATAATGAAAAAAGACGAAGGAAGAGTCTCAAAGATTGCCTGGAGGCCTGCTTCAACGGTAGTGCTTGCCAGGGAAGAGAAGGGGGAGCTCCAAGTCTATCTCCTTCAAAGGAGCGGGAAGAGCGGCTTCTTCCCTGGGAGCTACGTATTCCCCGGAGGGGCGGTAGACACTGGTGATGGGATGCCGGATCGTTGGGAAGACTACGTGGACTTAACTGCCCTCGAGATATGGAGGAGACTGGGCAACGGCATATCCTTTGAGGCAATAATGGCTTACTGTGCGACCGCGATCCGCGAAACCTTTGAAGAGGCAGGCGTGTTCTTGGGGCACAGAAAGATGGGTGGCCGGGACACAGCAATGGAGAATCTATGGGAGAAACGCCGTTCAGAGGAACTCACGAAGGGGTGGCTCTGGAAGGCTGTGATGAGCGGGGGATGGATCCTTGGGTTTTCACTCCTGGCAAGGTGGGCCCATTGGCTTACCCCGGAGCTAATGACCCATCACTTTGATACGCGGTTCTTCGTTGCGCTCATGCCGGGTGACCAGACATGCATTCCGGATTCCAGGGAAACCACGAAGGGAATATGGGTCAGCCCGAAGAAGGCCCTAGGAATGAACTTGGAGACCGAGATCCCTTTGAGCCCCCCGACCGTGGTGACCCTTCATGAACTTATGGCCTATGAGAGTCTGGAAGAACTGAAAAGAGAACTGAATGCAAGGCCGTGGGGGGAGCCCCGATTTCCCCGCCTGGTCCGCCTGCAAGATGGGGCCCTGATTCTTCAACCATGGGATCCTCAACGACATGCGGACCCCATGGAAATTGACCCCAAAGAACTGGAAAAGGCGGTCTTGCCTGTTGGGGAGCCGTTCTCAAGGTTATGGCTGAAAGACGGAATATGGAAGCCTGTAGGGTATTGAGGTGTTTGTTATGAAAAGGATAGGAAAGTTGCACGTATTAACCGATACGGTATTACAGTCGAGGTTTTCCCATATCGAGCTTGCCCGTCTCGCCATTGAGGGTGGTGCGGACACTATTCAACTGAGACAAAAGACGGGTTCAACACGAGAGATGATCACCGTAGCCCGGGAGATGAAGACATTGTGTAGAGAAGCAGGCGTGGTTTTTATCGTCAATGACAGGATAGATGTTGCCATTGCAGCCAAAGCGGACGGAGTACACCTCGGACAGGAAGATTTCCCAATCCCCCTCGCAAAGGAATTGCTCGGTCGAGATGGTATCATCGGAGGTTCTGCTGCTACCTTTGAAGAAGCGGAGAAGTGTCTCAGGGAGGGCGCAGACTATATCGGCTTCGGGCCCGTGTTTCCTACCTCCTCAAAGGATGATGCAGGCCCTGTCAGCGGGGTGGAAATCCTGAGGAGGGTTGTGGACTCCCTATCCTTGCCGATCATTGCTATTGGCGGTATATCACCCGAGAATGTCGAGCAAGTGCTGTCGGCCGGCGCTTACGGGATTGCGGTGATATCGGCTGTCTGCTGCCAGGAAGACCCGAGGAGGGCCACGCGTGATCTCTATCAAGCCATGGGCCTTGACGGGAAGGGAAACCGGAAATGAGTGACACCCTGAGGGAAATTGGTGAATTCGGCTTGATAGGGAGAATAGACTCGTTGGTTAGAAGGCAAGGGGCGAGTGCTCCTGGCGTGGAAGTTGGGATCGGCGATGACGCAGCATGCCTCAAGCCCAGGGAAGGGTTCAGAATACTTGTGACCTGCGATTGCATAGTAGAGGGACGCCATTACCTGCCGGACAAGATCTCGGCGCTGGATTTGGGACGGAGGGCCATGGCCCTGAATATCAGCGATATAGGCGCCATGGGCGGCCATCCCTTGTATGCCCTTGTTTCTTTGGGCCTCAAGGGAGAAACCCCCGTAGACTATGTTGAAGACATGTTCCGGGGTTTTCTGACCGAGCTCAATCCCTTTGGTGCGTGCATAGTGGGAGGAAACCTTACAAAGACGGGTGACGGCCTCTTCATTGATATCACGTTGATCGGGGAGGTTGAACATGGAAGGATATTGCGGAGATCCACTGCCCGGGAAGGAGACGCCATCCTCGTAACAGGGTTTCCCGGACGGTCTGCGGCAGGATTGAAGCTCCTTCTTCAGGCCGGGGACGGGGAGGACCTCAGGGATCACCCCCTGGTCCGGGCTTACACGGCTCCCTCACACAGGGCCTTTGAGGGCAAAGCCGTGGCGGATTCCGGCTATGCGTCTGCCATGATTGATACAAGTGACGGATTTCTCGGGGATCTGGGGCATATCTGCGAAGAGAGCCGCGTGGGGGCCGAGTTGTACCAGAACAGTTTGCCGGTATGTGACGAACTGCGGGTTGCGGCAAGAGGTTTCGGGATGGATCCTCATGACCTGGTGTTGCAGGAGAGTGATGACTATGAACTTATCATAACCTGTGCTCCTGAAAACGTTGCCAAAATCAAAGGCCTCCTGGCAGAAATCACCAGTGACCCTGTGACAGAGGTGGGAAGGATCGTGGATTCATCGAGGGGCATAGTATTGATCCTTGAGGATGGATCTCGAGAACCGCTTGTCCCTGGCGGGTGGGATCACTTCACGGAATAGCTCCCGGCTAAACAGGGATTGAAAAAGGTCACCGGGGAACGCAGAAATTGGACTTTCTGCAAAGCCATCACGCTTCAATGGAGGAAAGAGAGAATGTTTGATCAGAGCCTTGCAAAAAGAGCAGCGAAGGACCTTCATGTGATCCGGGAAAAGAAGCCTTTGATTCACAACATCACCAACTTTGTGGTCATGAATTACACCGCCAACGCGCTCTTGGCGTGTGGGGCCTCTCCGGTAATGGCCCATGCCCTGGAAGAGGTTGAAGAAATGGTATCCCTGGCCGGCGCCCTCGTATTGAACATAGGGACCCTGACACCATACTGGATAGATTCAATGCTGAAGGCAGGCAAGAAAGCCAATGAAATGGGCATACCCATTATCCTGGACCCCGTTGGATCAGGTGCTACCGGCCTCCGGACCGAAGCTGCCAAGAGACTGATAAAGGAACTGGATATTTCAGTGGTTCGGGGGAATGCTTCAGAAGTGCTCTCGCTGGCACGGGAGGATTCAAGGACCAAAGGAGTCGACTCCCTGCACAGCGTGGATGAGGCGGCAGATGCCGCCATCACATTGGCCAGGGAGCTTGATACCACCCTGGCGATTACAGGAAAAGTTGACCTGGTAACCTACGGTGGTCAGATCTACATGGTCCATAACGGCCACGAGTTGATGGGCTACGTTACCGGTACCGGCTGCACGGCTACCGTGATCATCGGGGCATTTCTGGCGGTAGATGATGACCTTGCCCGGGCGTGTGCCGCCGGCCTCGCATACTTCGGCCTTGCAGGGGAAGTGGCGGCAGAAAAGGCAAAGGCGCCGGGAAGCTTCCAGGTTGCCATGCTGGATGCCCTCTACACCATTGACGGCAAGCGGCTGGAGCAAGGGGCAATGATCAAGCAGTAGGCGTCCTGGCAGTCATGGGGCTTGCCGCCCTGCTCACACATTGGGGCCGCTTCACCAATTTTTGCCCGTGTCCTTCCCCATACCAACCCACCTCTTCTGTTGGGTGCATGATAGCGGATTTTGCACATCAAATCATGAGTAAACCAAGGGATTAAGAAAAAAATGATTTGGAAGCAGCGGATATCTTTGGGCAAAAGCCCGTTAGGAATTGACATAACTGCTTCTATCCTATAATTTCAGTGTCGCAAATATTCCTTAGCTTTATGATCCTTCCAGGAAGTGAGAACAAGGAGAAACAATGGGTGAGCCAAGAAGAACGCTGTTTTATCAGAGGCATCTTTCCTTGGGAGCAAAGATAGAGATGTTTGGGGGATGGGAAATGCCCATTTTCTACCCCACGGGGATAATCACGGAACACCTTTTGACTCGGAGAGAGGCCGGACTTTTCGACGTTTCCCACATGGGACGGTTCACTTTCAGAGGAAATGACACATTACTTTTCCTGCAACGCATGCTTAGCAACAATGCAGAGGCCCTGGACCCGAGGATCACTGGGGCCCAGTACACCTTTATTCAAAATGAGAACGGGGGCGCCCTTGATGATGCATATCTTTACCGCTTCAAGAAAGACGAATATCTCCTGGTGGTCAACGCGGCCAACACTGAGAAGGATTGGGATTATCTGCTGGACAATTCAAAGGCATACAAGGACTTGGAAATTGCTGATCAAACAGAAGAGATTGTTATGCTTTCCCTCCAAGGCCCTAAATCCAGGGAGATTTTGCTGAGGATAATTGATTCAGGTTACCTCCCGGAACCCTTCAGAAACTCTGTAAGGGTGGTCGGGATTTCCGGAGCCCGGGTGATGATCGCAAGAACGGGTTACACCGGGGAACCCATTTGTTTTGAATTGTTTGCGCGCCGTGAACACGGGCTGATGCTATGGGATCTGCTGACTGAACATGGGGCCAACCCTGTGGGCCTTGGGGCCCGGGATACCCTGAGGTTGGAAGCTGGTTTGGCCCTTTATGGGCACGAACTCGGCACAGACCCCGAGGGGCGGGAGATCCCTCTCCTGGCCTCTCCAGGCGCTCGAATCGCATTAAGTTTTTCTCCCCTGAAAGGACAATTCATTGGGAAGGACGCCCTTCTTAAGCAATTCGAGGCCTACAAGAGAATACTTGCGCGGGACTATTCAATGACCCGGTACCTGCCACGGATTGTACACCCCATAGCAGTTTCAGGAAGAGGCGTCGCCCGCCCGGGAGCCCGGATCTTCAAGGAGAGCAAACACGTGGGATACGTTACGAGCGGGACCATGGTTCCCATGTGGAAAACCGAGGGCGAGGGGCTTGACTGTGTTTTTAGGGATGAAGGGATTCTCAGGTCTATCGGCCTTGGATATATCGACAGCGATATAGTGGATGAGGACAGGGTGGAAATAGATATCCGGGGGAAGCGGGTGGAAGCCCTGGTCGTACCTTACCATCTGCGGAGTGAAGCGCCTCCATATTCGAGACCCATCCTCTTCGATTTTGAGACACCACCCAAGAGGAGAGCAGAGGGTGAAACAGTCGAGAAGGTCGGCCTGTTGCTTGGGAAGGCCGTGGAAAATACACGCTGGAGGCAGAAGGAGTGTGTCAACCTGATCCCTTCAGAGATGACCATATCTCCCATGTCAAGGCTCCTCTCAGTAATGGATCCGGCCTTTCGGTACGCCGAACACAGGAAACTGAAGGCCTTCTATGATACGGATATCTATTACTATCAGGGAACAGATTTTATCAGGGAGTGCGAAGAGCTCCTGGCACAGGAGATGCGCGTGTTCATGGGTTCTCAGGAGGCGGAGACGAGACTCATTAGCGGACAGACGGCAAATATTACGGTATTCAGTGCAATGGTGGACTACATAAACCGTGCAGACAGAAAGAGTGAACCACGGAGAATTCGCCAGGTAATGAATCACCATATCGGCAAAGGGGGACACCTCAGCGCTCAGCCAATGGGGGCGCTGAGGGACTTTGTCGCCCGGGACCCCAGGACAGAGCGGCCGGCCGTGATCAATTTTCCGGTGATGCACGAGAATCCTTACAAGGTGGATGTCAAGGCGACCCTGGAGCTGATCGATGAGTTCAGGCCGGAGCTGGTAGTTTTCGGAAAGAGCGTCATCTTGCACAGGGAACCAATAGGGGAAATCCGCCAATTTCTAGATGATATGGGGATAGATGCGGTCATTGTTTATGACATGGCCCATGTCTTCGGGCTGATCGGGCCCTCCTTTCAAGAGCCCTTCAAGGAGGGTGCCGACCTGGTAACGGGTTCTACACACAAGACATTCTTCGGAACACAGAGGGGGATAATAGGGAGCCGATTCAAGGAAGAAGAAGAGAAGTACGAACTCTGGGAGGCCGTGCAACGTCGCGCTTTCCCGGGTTTGGTGTCCAATCACCACCTGGGGACTCTCCTGGGCTTGCTGATGGCCACATATGAGATGAACCATTTCAAGGATGAATATCAGGAGAAGGTCATAGGAAATGCCAAGGCCTTTGCCAGGGCCCTGTGGGATCAGGGACTGGAGGTTGCGGGTGATCCGTCCCTGGATTTTACCGAGACACATCAGGTGCTTGTAAGGGTCGGCTACGGAGTTGGTCCGGAGATAGCAAGGAGGCTGGAAGAAAGCAATATTGTTTGTAATTTCCAGGCCGGGCCAGAGGAAGAGAGTTTCTCAGCGGCGGGCTATTTGAGACTCGGCGTGGCGGAGATGACCCGCTTCGGCATGGAGGAGGACGGTTTCCGAGAGTTGGCCGGGCTCATGCACGAAGTGATAAAAAAGCGCAAAAACGTCCGGGAAAGAGTCAAATCCTTGAGGGGCCGATTCCAGGATCTCAAGTTTTGCTTTAAGGAAGAAGAATTCCAGGATCTTGCGTTCAAATTGCGGGATTTTCTTTAGCTGTGGTTCCTAGCGGGGCGGAGAATTGTGATCTTTTTCAGAGTGAGGGTATGTGTAAACGAGGATTGATCATAAGAAATAAGGGATTTGAACTGGAGCTGGGGGTTACAGGAATAGATTCCCTTTTCTTGCACGAACGGGTTGTCAATGAGTTCATGGAGGGTCTGGTTTCCGAACTGAGAAGTTGCGGGACACTGGAAGACCCGGTCATCATAGAGAGAAATAACATTGTGTTGGACGGAAACCACCGCACCTTTGCCTTTAGAAAACTGGGGCTGAGATTCATAACCGTTTGCAGGGTGGACTATTTCCACGAAGATATCAAGCTCAGGTACTGGTTCAGATTGCTTCGCAAGGTCGAGAGCCTTGCCATAGTGACAGACATGGTCAAAGAGACAGGCGGCACCCTGTGCCGGGTTGCTGACTTGAAATCCCTGGAGGAAAGAATGCTGGAAAATCCTTACTCTTGCGGTATTCAACAGGGAGATTTCTTTGCAAGCGTAATATTTGACGGAGATGTAGTGAAGGACGCAGTCAGTGCCTACGACAAGGTGGAAGACATACAGAGGAAACTCATCAAGACGGGTGTCGAGCTTGAATATGTCCCCTGTCGTCAAGTGTACGAGGAGGACTTTCCTGCCTGTCTGGGAGACAAGGAGATCATCATCTTGACCCCCAGGATTACCAAGGAGATGGTGGTCGAGGCCGTAATGGCGGGAAAGATATTTGCCCCAAAGTCGACTCGCCACCTGATTCCGGTCAGGCCTGTGAATTTGAATGTCCCCATAGGATGGTTCAAAGAAGAGATCGCCCTGGAGGAAATAAGCGCTAGGGTCAGGGAACTTTTGGACAGAAAAGAAGTGATGAGACTGGAGCCCGGCCGGGACTTCAAAGGACGTACCTACGACGAACCCCTGCTGGTATTTCAGGACAGGAGATGAGCAGTGAAGGGAAAGAGGGAAGGAGGAAGTCCCTCCCCCTGTTTTTTTCAACCTTTGATGATCCTGGGTATCATCATGTGATTCTGGGGGCAGATGGAAGTAGGGTTCTGGTAACAGCACCCTGCAAAGGCAGCAATGTATTTTCGCATATCCTCGAATGAGACTATTTCATCCACATATCCGCGTCTCGCGCAGTACAACGGCCTGGACTGCTCATGGTATTGTTGGGCAAGGGCGTTCATCTTGTCTATGACCGGCTGGAGCGGCCTGCCTGCATCCTTTTCCTTTACGAGTCGCCTGGCAAAGGATGCGGCTGCGGCGGTTTCGCCGTGCATCACGTAGATCTCCGTCGTGGGGGTTCCCAGGGTAAAGGCGTTGTGGTTGTTGGCAGTCGGGCCCCCCATGATATAATGGGCGGCAGCCGTTCCCTTGCGTAACACTATGCACATCTGGGGCACATCCGTCTGTTCTATGGAATATATGAGCGCCTGTCCAAGCCCGAGAAGTTCCGCCTTCTCCGCGATATCTCCCACATCAATACCGGTGGTATCCTGGAACCATACTATGGGCACCCTGTCACGTCCACAGAGGGTGACAAACTCATTCATTTTTATCAGGCCTTGGCGGTACAACTTGCCCCCGATTCCCGGGTAGGGAGCGTACTCAGGATAATTGGGAGGCAGGAAACCCTGCCGGTTACCGATAAATCCCATGAGGAAGCCGTCTATTTTCGCCAACCCCGTATATACTTCGGGGCCATAATCGGGCCTGAACTCCATGTGTTCGCTGTTGTCGAAGATTCGGGCAAGCACTTCGTCGAAGTTATAACTGCGTTTTTGGTTGAATGAAACGATATAATTGAGCTCGTCTCCCGAATACTTTGGCTCCTTGGGCTCACCAACTCGGAAGAACTCGGGATTATAGGCGGGCATCATGTCCATGTATTTCTTCAAGGCATCAAGGACCTCTGTTTCCGTATCATACACCTCCTTAAAGAAACCAGTTTCATTGTAATGGATGGGAACGCTCCCGGGAGGGACCTCCTTGAAGTGCCTTGTGGCCTCTATGAGCTGCTCGGCTCCTTCCTCGTCAAAGTAACCCTTGGGGCTCATACCACTCACGATACCTCCCCCGCCAACCGCTATATTGGCATCCTTGTGGGCGATGAGCAACGTGGGGCTGATCCCCTGGTATCCTCCACCCGCAGGGTTGGTTCCGTAAATTCCTGCGAGGATGGGGACACCCAGTTTCTCCAGTTCCGCATGCCTGAAAAAGGTGGTACCATTCCCCCTCCTGTTTGCGTAGACCTCCTGCTGCTCG
>JAFDIC010000609.1 GCA_019308525.1 Deltaproteobacteria bacterium | reverse complement strand
AAGACTGATCCGGTCAAAGGATCCGACTGGGAGACCCGCGAGGCCATCTATCCCGTGCCCCCAGAGACCCAAAGTCTCCGGCTCTTCTTGAAGCTTACCCGTCAGGCCTCGGGCGCGAGCTGGTCCGGGGGACGCTTTGACGATGTGGAGGTTAAGATCCGCGGAGCTGACCCTTTATAACGGCCATGCTCCGCACTGCAGGGCCCCTGTGCCCTTCGAGTTCCAGGAAGGGCCGGCCTCCAGGCGCCGTGGTGGAAGAAGCGAGCCTGGAGCTCTGGTGCACGGAGGCGGGGGAAGCCCCGGTGGAGGTCTATGCGGTTCAAAAACTACGGAGTCCCGCGCCTCCTGCTTTATCCAAAACCCATGGTGGATTCTGGGGCCTTGACACATAAGGCGATATCTTTTATTCTCTAGTTTAGAGGTCGGACTTTTCATCCCGCGTGGGTGGTGGCCATGAAAGACATTCTTAAACTGTGCATATCTGCCCTCTGTTAGGGCCTTTCCCCTGACAGCGGGCAAATACCAGGGAACTGGGACCCGCAGTCCCTAGTCGTCTCGACAGTAGATTCTACCTCACTACTGGTACGCCGCCGGGATTTCGCGTCGCTTGGAATGAAGCCCTAGGCGCTTCATAATTATCCGATACGCAGGTATTGCTATCCCGCCGACTCCGACATCTTAACCCTTTCACTTGATTCAGGAATTTCCACGATAATAGCAACAGGCTTGGACAGCGGGCCTGCAAGTCTACTACCTTCAGAAAGGGAGGATAAAAGATGATTATCAGGGAAATTGAACTTTTTAAGGGTATTGATACGGATGTTATGAACAAGATAGCTGCTATTGGTGTTTCCGAAACTCACCCCAAAGGGACCGTTCTTTTTGAGAGAGGGGATGAGGCCGATCGCCTATATATACTGGAAGAAGGAAATGTCAATCTCATGGTGACGAACGGAGGGACCCTTTCATTCAGCTTGACAGAGCCCGGTTCGGTGTTTGGATGGTCTGCCATGGTGGAACCGGGCAAGTATACCGCCTCATGCATCTGCGGTCTTGATTCGAAGGTGATTATGATCGAGAGAGATAAACTGGATAAGATATTCGATGAACACCCCAAGGAGGGCCTCAAGGTCATGAAACGGCTCGGTGCCATCTTTTCAGAGAGGCTCACGACCTCCTATCGAAACTACCTTTCAGCGCTCCGGCATGATACCACCCCTTCTTATGGATGAAGGGCCGCAATGAGCAATTTATTTCATGCTCTTCCTGAAGATGGCCAGCGTTCGATAGGACTAATCCATTTTTGCCTTCCGACCCGAAGTCTCAGAGATCAGTAAGCGCTACCGGCAATGGAGGTGAAGACATGAAGTCCAGATCCATTGAACATCTGATAGACGACCAGGTGAGGCGATGGGAACTGCAGAAGGGGAGGCCGAGCAAGGAACGCAATGAGACCAGCGTCATCACCGTGTCGAGGGAGCCTGGTAGTGGCGGACGGATTGTAGCCAAGAGGATCGCTGAGCGACTGGGTTTGGACCTCTTTCACAGTGAGATCATGCAGGAAGTGGCCCGTAATGCTCGAATAAGCACACGTCTGGTGGAGACGTTGGACGAAAAAGGGCTTTCGCTTTTGGAGGACTGGATCTCAACCCTTGTAAACGAGAGGCACCTCTGGCCCGACCAATACCTCCAGCATCTCATGAAGGTCATCATCACCATCGGACGCCATGGCCGAGCTGTAATCGTCGGGAGGGGGGCCAACTACATTCTGCCGCCGGAGGGCCGATTCAGAGTCCGCATTGTTGCGCCCCTTGAGATAAGGGTAAAGAATGTCGCTCGTGAGTATAAGGTCCCAGTGGAGGAAGCCCGGCGAAGGGTCTTGAGAACCGAGTCTGAACGGAAGGCCTTTGTGAGGAAATATTTTCATTCGGACATTTCTGACCCCATCTACTATGATCTGGTGATCAATACCGGAGAGATCCCGCTTGATGTTGCGGTTGAGACGGTGGCAGCTGCGCTGGGACACGGACGTGTTCCTGAGG
>JAFDIC010000092.1 GCA_019308525.1 Deltaproteobacteria bacterium | reverse complement strand
AGGTTGCTCTTATGATCCCTTTCAGGGTCTCCGGTCATCGTCAAGCAAGACGAACCGAATCGGGATGGATCCCATGTTCCTTCAACCAGTCCCGAATGGCCAGGAGTAAGAGGTGGTAATATTCTTTCGAGCCTCCAAGTCCTCTTCTCCCAAAGTAGTAATTGATTTCCAGGAAGAGCGGTTCGGGGTCTGAAGCCTCTAGGTCAAACACGAAATCAATTGCCGCAAGATTGATCCCGGTCGCCATGGAAAAGCCTCTTGCCTCTATTTCTCCCTTTTTCTGGAGGTCGGGGCGCCATTCCCTGTCTATTTTCGCCCCCCTGCCGATTGTAGTTATGAGATCTCCCGGTCTCTTCGGCCTTTTCCAGTAGGTAATAATCCTGTTTCCTATGATCACGACCCTGAGCGCATTACCTTCACAGGGTATCAGGTCCTGGGAAACAAAACCCCATGACCCTGTTCTTTCCATGGATTCCAGTTTCCCCAATGCGGAGTCAAGGTCTTCCTGGCTCCTTATGAGGAAGAGGCCAGCAGCCTCGTGGCCTTCATTGGTCTTTAGCAGGAATGGTGTTCTGTGGGGGAATTCATTGCTTTTGTCCCAAGCATCCCTGAACGAATCCACGCCGTACCAGATCAGGGACTTCGGATGGGGACACTTCAGCTTATCGAAAAGAGCGGCCTGGCCTATCTTGCCCGGGTAGTCGAATCGGGCATCATAGTTGGGGAACAGGAGGGCCGAACTGGACTTGCAAACCCGGTACAGGTCAAACGTACAGGCTTGGGGTAATATTATTACCCTGGCATCCCGGATGAGAGCCAGATCATCTGAATCCAAAGATCTGTCACCCAGGATGACCTGGTGCTCCCCCATAAAGCATGGATGGAAAGAAAGGATCATAAGTTGAGCATCTTTCCTGGAGAGGTCATTTGACTTTAGCACCCGCAAATAATATATTTAATTTTACAGTAATTGGCCGGGGGTTTGAACCCCAAACCAAAAGGAGATGTATTAAATGCCAATCTTTGAATTCCGATGCCTTGAGTGCGGCAACCTGTTTGAAAGGATATTCTTCGGTGCAACGGAAAGGGTCGACCTGCATTGCCCTCAATGCAAGGGAGATTCCCTCGAACGAGTCATGAGCAAGAGCCACCATGTCATGGGTGTCGGCAGGGGGGGAAAGCAGCCCAAGATTACTTCCAAGTCCTGCAGCTCGGGGAATTCTTGTATTACTTTAGATCTCCCGGGGCCGACAAAGCCCTGGTAGTACCGTGGCCCTTCGAAATGTTGATAGAGGCAGAAGAGCAACCTCAACCCCAGGGCCTATGAAGCCTGAACTCAGCGATGAAGACATTCAGCACATCCGGGAGGTCTTTTTCCGGGACATGGTCCCCAAATTGAAGAATGCCCAAGCCAGGCTGGGGACCATAGGCTGCGAATTCGCTGGTCCCAGATACAAGCACTGGAGCCTGAGATTTGCCAGTCGGGGCTCTGATTTTGAAATAGAGGAATTTGAATATGATGAAGTATCCAGCGAACTTGATCTTGACTTGTAAATATGTCGCGGCCTATCCAAATACGCTTTGCTGAGCACCTGGGTCCAAGGTTTGTACTGATATCATGGTTGGAAGATTTGCCGGAAAAGAAATCCTGAGAAACCCCACGTGCCCTTTCTGTGGCTCGCCTCTGGATAGGCCCGTGGAGGAATATGATGAAGGTGTTGCTGAGATGCCAGTTGGGAGATGTTCCTGCGGGGCAGCCTTCGCCTGCGACGTTACCGGCCATAATCTCGGTACTGCCATGATCGAGGCCCTGGTCTGCTCTTGCAAGGGTGACTGGGATCGGGCATGGGAACTGGTTGCGGGAGAAGACTACCAGGAAGAAATCGTAAAAAACTATGACCTCGCCAACCACATGATCGTGCCTGGAGGCGCTTATGAAGGAAGGAATATCGCAGGAGCCCTTTACTTCATCAGGTTATCTTCCGGTACAAGAGGATATTCAGAGAGGTCACGGAGCGTTGTTCAAGAAGAACCTTTCCGTCCGGAGGCCCGGCATACTTCATATTCAAAGCCCGGGAAAAGACTGGTAAAGGGTGAAGTAGAAGCCCTGGTCAAGGCCTTCGACTTCGAGGTGCTTCTGGATGCTGCCCTTGAAGACGCGCGCATGCTCAGGCACATCAAACGACTGCTTTATTCCGCAGACCCGCTCACCAGATACAGGGCGGCAGACGCCCTGGGGAAGGTCTGCGCCAGATTGGTTCCTATCGATCCCCGCCCCATATCAAAGCTCCTCCAAGGTCTTTTCACATCCGTCTCTGACACTGCCGCCTCAAGTTGGGGGGCTATAGATGCCATCGGTGAAATCATGGCCGGTTCGCCTGGACAATTTGACAGTTATTTGCGCCGACTTTACCTCTTTCTCCGGGATCGTGACTTGCTTGTCGAGACCCTCAGAGCCCTGGGTTATGTTGGGGAGACGCGGCCCGAACTGCTCAGAAAGGATGCCATTCATTTCATACCATTGCTTCGAGATCAGGACGCCGCTGTAAGAGGGTACACAGCCATCCTGCTGGGCAACCTGGGAGCCTCAGAGGCAGCAGAGGGTCTCAAACGGCTTCAACAGGATGGAGAAATGATTGAAATATACCGTAATGGCAGTATGGAGACCAAGACTGTCGGTATGCTTGCCTCTGAAGCACTTGAGAAACTATCCTGACAGTTCTTTGATCTGACTGCTGATCACACTGGACACGGAAAGCATGAGAGACGCCTTTTCTTCACTATCTTCCCTGCCCAATCTCCTCATCAATTCACAGGACAACCTGTAAAGCGCCTTGTACGCCACATCCAGGTTGTAGACGGGGTAGGACTTGCCTTTTTCAAATCCCGCCTTGCCGCAGACATGGGCACTGCCGTGAATAGCCGTGGGAATTCCGTACACCCTGCATGTGATGGGCCGGTGTTCATACACGATACACCTGTCCTCCTGGTCCAGGAGGGGACATCGAACCCTTTCCTTTGCCAGGGCAAAGGACTTGACATGGGGATCATCGTCGAAGAGGCTCAGCTTCTTCTCCAGCTCTCCCAGTTCCTCTTCCGCCCTATCCGCTCTCAGTAGCGCGGCTTTCTGGTCTCGATCTCCCAGCTTGAGAAAGTGAAACCTTAAGCTGACTGCCTCAACAATGAAGACCCCGAATACGGCATGACAGCAATCGGAACAGCCTGTCCTGCACTTGACGCAGTCCCGGTGGTCTCTCTCCACTGCCTCAAAAGCAGAATCTGCCTTGGATACCAGGAATCGGTATTGTCCAAAGACATCCGGAAACGCCTCAATAATATCCTTTTCCTGGCGCAAAGTTTGCTCGCTCCTGTTGATTATCTCCACCAAAACCTGAGCACCAATTCCAAGTCCCGTTGAAAAGAACAGGCAGGAGTCATAGTCCGAGTTTGAGAAGCAATCATTGGCTATTTGCGATGGGGTTCCAGCCTTTTTAGGAACTCCGGGTGGACCTCAAAACCCTGCTCTAGGGCCCTGTCCACATACTCTATCGCCTTCTGGAAGTCCCCCTTACTGTAGTAAGCAAAGGCCAGGTTGTTGAGTCCCAGGCCGAAATTCGGGGCCATTTTGACCAGCCTTTCCCCGGTCTCAATAGCCCTGTCCACGTCTCCACCCTGTAGATAGGCATTGGCCAAATTGTTCCAGGCCTGGACAATATCAGGGTTCAATTCGATGGCCTTTTCAAGGGCCCGTATGGCCTCGTCTGTCCGCGCCATTTGAAGATACGCAAAACCCAGGTTGGCATATCCCCTGGCATACCTGGGTTCGATCTCCACGGCCCTCTGATTGGCATGCACTACCTTTTCCAGATCGCCCTTTTTGAAGTAAATGTACCCGAGATTGACCCAGGCCTCGAACATGCGAGAGCTGTTGGATATGGCTTCTTCGAAAAAGGGAACGGCATCATCCAGTCTGCCCTGCTGCATCAGCGTAACCCCGAGGTTATACTGGGAGCTGGCACATTCAGGGTTCTCGGCCAGCATCTTCTTTTGCTGGGCTATCCATTTTTCAGAATCTTGCGGTTCCTTCATCTCCATACCTGTTCCAGAAAAAGAGGCCGCAATCCCCCCGGGATGGCGACCCCTCATATCGAGTTGACAAACCAAGTCTATTGAATCAAGACTAGTGATCTTCCGTTTGACCGCGTCCCTTTAGGCCGTACATGGTGGTGCTGCCCGTAGAGAAAAGTATCAATTTCCCCTCGTTCACCAGAGAGGTAGCCGCCTTTTTTACCTCCCTCGCCTTGACATCAGGGAAAACCTTCTGAACGGCCTTTTGCATGTCGTTAAAGTAGAACTTGGTCTTCTTGCTGTTTTCTGCGAACTCTAATATTGCTTTCCTAATTTCTTCCATCTGGATCGCTCCTTTTTCCCCCTTTGCGGGTCAGATGACCTATACGCCACCCACCGCCTTTGATACCTCCCAGGCTGCCTCTGTAAACTTGAACTGCGTTGAGGTCCTGTAGGTATCATAGGCAAGTCGATAGTCATCAATTAAATGTTCTGTGAATGGCAGGTCACACTTCTCAAAAAACTTCTCCCAGCCGATCCGCTCCGCCCAGTCTCCGATCCTCTCGTATTTCTTGGCATCGGACACGTAGGCATTCAGTATTTTCTTTATTGCTTCGCAGACCTCAGGGTAGCGGGGGAAATTATTGGGAAGCCCAGGGACGACCACTTTGGAGAACTTCGGCGGTGTGATCCTGTTGGAAACCTTCCCCCCTGCCATTATGGTGACGCAATCACCTTCCTTATCCATGATGGGAAGTGCCATGCACATGGTATAGCAGTTCCCGCAAAACATACATCGTTCCTCTTTTATCTTGACGGTCTTCTTGCCCTCCTCCGTCTTTGCAGGGGATATGGCGGCCGTGGGGCATGCAGCGATGACCAGGGGTATCTCACAGACCGACTCCAGGATACTGTGGTCTATGATAGGTGGTTTTCGGTGATACCCCAGAAGGGCAATGTCCGAGCAGTGAACAGCGCCGCACATGTTCAGGCAGCAGGCCATGGAAATCCTGACCTGGGCCGGGAAGCTCATGCCCTGAAAATAGTCAAACAGTTCATCCATCACCGCCTTTACCATCGACGAGGCGTCCGTTGCTGGGGTATGGCAGTGGATGTATCCCTGGGTGTGGACTATATTGGTAAGCCCCGCTCCGGTACCCCCTATAGGGAACTTGTAGCTCCCCGATACGTGTTTCCTGCTCAAGAGGTCCTTTTTCAGTGCTTCCACCTTGTCCAGGCTGTCCACCATGAATTCTATGTTGTTCCTGGTGGTAAACCTTACATATCCATCGCAGTGCTTGTCCGCGATATCGCAGATTTCCCGCACATGCTCAACCGTCATAAAGCGGCATCCGCCCACCCGTACCGTAAATACCTTGTCTCCCGTCTCCGAAACATGGACCAGTATTCCAGGTTCCAGGATCTCGTGATATTTCCACTTCCCGTAATTGTTCTGAATGACGGGTGGAAAATATTGCCAGAAGTGCCTGGGGCCAAGGTCCGTCAGACGGTTTTCCATAGGCTTGTCGGGGTTGTACCTGCCTAGTCTTTCTTGTGATAGTGCCATTGCTTGTTACCTCCTCTGTTCCTATCTCGCGTGTCTTGTGCGATAGTCTTCTATGGATCTCTTGAATCCGCCCGGTACGTCTTCCTCTTTCCAGAAGATATACGGATTGCACCGCGGTTCCCTGATCATTTGCGGCATAGCCGGGATTCCCAGGACTTCCAGGAACTTGGGCAGGCCCTGCCTCTGGATTAGTTCCCCTAGCCGCTCGCGGTTTTTCCCCTCTTCCATCCACCAATCCCAGACAGGCTCCACGACCTTTTCCTTTATTTCATCGTAGGGATGCTCCGCCTTCATGAAGGGAATGGTCATCAGGGACATCTGCGCGCCCTCCAGGATCGGGGCCTTTGCGCCGAAAAGGATGCTCACCCCGGTATCTTTGCCGGGCCAGAGGGCCTGGGGCATGACGTTGATGCAATGCATGCACCTGGTGCATTCCTTGTCGTCAATCATCAGCTTTCCATCTTCCATCCACATGCAGCTTGTGGGGCACAGGTCGATGACCTCCTTCTGGATGTCGAACTTGCCCCAGTCCTTTCCAGTATGGGCACCGGCATTAGGCTTGATTTCGCCCCCGATGTATGCCTTAACGGCTTCCTGGTCGATGCGGATATTATCCCTCCACGTGCCAATGAATGACATGTCTGCACGCGCAATAGATGCCACGCAGCAATTAGGGCACCCGTCGAACTTGAACTTGAACTTGTAAGGAAACTGCGGACGATGTAATTCATCCTGATAATAATGGGTTAGTTCATAGCACATATCCTGGGTATCAAAACAGGCCCATTCGCAACGGGCCCTGCCGATGCAGCAGGAAGGTGTCCGCAGGTTTGATCCCGACCCTCCCAGGTCCTGCTGAAGCACATGCCCCAGCTCAAAAAAGATGGGCTCCAGCTGCTCCGTGAAGGTCCCCAGGAAGATAATATCCCCCGTGGAGCCGTGCATGTTCATCATCCCGCTCCCTCGGAACTCCCACAGGTCACAGAGCGTCCTAAGATAATCGGTGTTGTAAAATTTGCTGGCCGGCTGATTCACGCGCAGGGTATGGAAGTGGGCGATCGAGGGGAACTTGTCAGGAGCGTCAGAATACCTGCCTATTACTCCTCCGCCGTATCCAAAGACTCCCACGATTCCACCATGCTTCCAGTGTGTTTCCCCGTGCTCAAAAGAGAGTTCCAGCTGGCCCAGCAGGTCCTCGACCACGTCCCTCTCAATCATCAGCCTGTCTTTCCCGAGTTTCCTGCGATGGAGGGCTTCGCGCTTGGCGTCCGCCACAAAGCTTGGCCATGGTCCCTTTTCAAGGTCCTCACACATGGGGACATCATGCTTTATCTTGAAACTCTTCAGCTCCTCTTCCGTGTAATTGTTCAAGTCTTCATCACTATAGATTCTAAGTTCTTGGTATTTCAGCTCTTTCTGCGGTTCTTTGGGTTCAAAAGCCATTATCAATGCCTCCTTTTGAATAATAAAAAGGTTTCATTCCCCGAGAAAGGGACTTCAGCTCATAATTAAGAATTTCTCTCCCTCTTCACCTCCTCCCCTGAAAACAAAAGTGAACCAGCATTTTGTTGCCACATTTTGCCGCCGCCATCCCCCTCCGGACGGCCTCCTATCTCTTGATGCCACAATACATGAGGTTTTGTGATTTTTCTCACATTCGGCACAGGATTTATAATCAGAATAGCACCAACTTGTCAATAAAAAAACTGCTAATTCTAATCATATATATCAATCTGTGTCCTTTTCAACTAACGATAAGACCTCGGTAAAGATTTCTTTTATATGATGGCAATCCTCGCCAATAGTGGTATAAGTCTTTAAGGGGTATTTGTCTAAGATCTGATCAGGCTCACAGTCTTATCACTGGAAAACGTTCCGAGCAGGAGCATTGGAGCGAAAGCCCCGCAAGTATGAAGCCTAGGTGGGCTAAGAACGATGTTTATGTCACCGTCCCGCATTGTCATCTCCGCCCTAAGAGGGGGCTCAGGCAAGACGATCCTTTCCTTGGGAATGGCTGCCAAATGGTCTGAAATGGGTTATCGTGTCGCTGCTTTTAAGAAAGGGCCGGACTTCATAGATTCAGGGTGGCTCAGTCTGGCCTCTCGGAGGCCGTGCCATAACCTCGATCCTTTCATGATATCGAGGGAAGGGCTCCTGTATTCCTTTTTCCGAAATTCCTCGAACACAGACCTGTCATTGATTGAAGGGAATCGTGGGCTCTTTGATGGGATGGACTTTGAGGGTCGTTACAGTACGGCTGAGGTGGCAAAGCTACTGAACTGCCCGGTAATAGTCATCATTGATGTCACAATGACTACCCGCACCGCTGCGGCCATGGTCATGGGCTGCCAAAAATTTGATCCTGAACTCAACGTTGCAGGCGTTATTCTGAACAGGGTTGCTGGGAAACGCCAGGTAAGTCTTGTGAGGGAGTCGATTGAGGCCTATTGTAATATTCCTGTCCTGGGTCAAATCCCGAAATTGAAGGAGAATCCCTTCCCGGAAAGGCATATGGGCCTAGTCCCTCACCTGGAAAGAGGCGAGGCAGAGAAGGCCGTTGAGTGGGCAAAAGCAGTAGTCGAAGACCATTTAGACCTTCAAAGAGTCCTGGAAATAGCCCGCGGGGCAGGCACCCTACCCTATTCAGGGACAAGAGAGAAGAAGTTGCCCCTTCATGACGATTCTCCCAAGGTCCCTCCCAGGATCGGGGTCATCAAGGACAAGGCCTTCTGGTTCTATTACCCCGAGAACCTTGCTCAACTGGGAGAGCTTGGAGCAGAGTTGGTCGAGATCAACAGTATTACTTCTGACAGGGTGCGAAACATTGATGCCCTGTATATCGGGGGCGGTTTTCCTGAAGTACAGGCCGAGTCCCTGTCTTCCAATGCCGCTTTCAGGAACTGGCTGCGCGGGGCCATTCAGGGAGGGCTCCCGGTTTACGCAGAATGCGGAGGCCTTATGTACTTGGGGGAAGGACTCATCCTTGGGGAGAGTTACTTTCCCATGGTGGGCGCCCTTCCTATAAGATTCAAGCTGGAAGAAAAGCCACAGGGTCACGGGTATACCATACTGAAAGTCAAGGAGAAAAACATCTACTTTCCGGTCGGAGAGACCTTGAAAGGCCATGAATTTCATTACTCCCGCCCCATATTTCGCGACCTCGGAGACGTCCAAATGGTGTTTGAGGTGAAAAGGGGACACGGCCTTGATGGCAGGGGAGACGGTCTTACAAGGAGAAACCTTCTCGCGACATATACACATCTCCACGCCTTGGGATACAGGGCTTGGGCTGAAAGGTTCTTCGATGCTGCCATATTCTACATGACCAATATCAAGGACCACTGAGATCTTCCGGGCGGTGGTTCTCCCCGGAGTTCGTTGCCGGGTGCTCCCGCCCCCGGCACCCTTAGGAACCCCCGCCTGAGCTACCAAGGCCCATAATGCAATTTTTTTCACAAGATCGACAAAAGAAGGATTGACATTGGACAAAATATGAGCTATACAGAAGATCTGTTCCAATAAGGGCCTGAAATAATTACAGCAATCAAAAAGGAGGTCACTTGATATGCCGACGGTTGAATTTGAAGGACACACATTCAACGTGGATGAGGACGGATTCATTGATGATTTCAACAACTGGAACGAAGCCTGGGTGAGGCATGTAAAACAGACCGAGGGAATCGAGGAACTGACCGAGGATCATTGGAAAGTTATTAAGGTCCTCCAGGATTATTACAAGAAAAACGGAATTGCGCCCATGGTCAGGATCCTGTCGAAGGTGACAGGATTCAAATTGAAACAAATATACGAACTGTTTCCTTCGGGTCCGGGGAAAGGCGCATGCAAGATGGCCGGTCTACCGAAACCCACTGGGTGCGTCTAATCAACTCTGGATGATTACTTGATGGTTGACAACGCCTTCCTGCTTGGATAAACGGGGCCTGAGGCAAGCGGGGCCGGGGTGTACCTTACAAGGAATAAGGGCATAGAAACCCAGCTTTTCTATGCCTTTATTTCTTGAGCCTGCGGCAGGCCCCCGGCGCAAGAAACCAGCAGAATCAACCCTTGCATAGATCTCTGTAGAGTCGCGGTCGGCGGTGAGGCATAAAATAACTCATGGAATGTCTTCTCGCGCTGACTAAGTCTTTCTCCCTGAGGTCCGCCACAACCATCTTTTCCTGATTCCCCCTGTAACTGCCCAACAGCCTGCCCAGGGGGTCAAATATCATCACTACTCCCGGAAAGTTATATCCTTCTCGGGTCTTTCCCACCTGGTTGCAGGCAGCCACAAAAGTGCCGTTATCAAAGGCCCTGGAGGGCAAATGCCTGAGCCAGCTTTGCCTCTTTTCCATAGGGGAACCTCTGGGAGAGGCGTGGGGAATAAATATGACCTCTGCGCCCTTCAGGGCCATCACCGTATGGATTTCGGGGAAGTGGGCCTCGTAACAAAGACTTATTCCGAAGTTGACGTTCTCAAAGGAGAAGACTTGGATGCTGTCACCGGCGCTGTATTTCTCCTTCTCCTTCGGGGAAAGGTGGGTCTTTCTGTATGAGCCCAGCAGCCCTGAGGGGCTGGCTATGATTTGGGTTATAAAGGGCTTCCTTCCCTGGCAAGGTTCGGCGATGCCCGCAATAATCAACAATCTCCTCTTACGGGCTATCTGGACCACCCTTTCTACGGCGAGATCAAAGGAGAAATCGCCACTGCTTGTTTCTGAATCATTCAGGGAGTAGCCGCTCAGGGAGAGTTCGGGGAAGCAAACTATATCCACGGCCATCTCTGCGGCCTCATCCGCAAAGGCCTTTGTCTTGGCCAGGTTAAGGTCTACATCCGAAGTCTCAGAATGCATGCATACCGCTGCAATCCTCACATCTCTCATGACTGTTCGGGGCTCCTTGCTGGTCCCCTGTTACCAAGGTATCAGGGGAATTCCGCAAACTATGTCTTCTTGGCAATGAGGATATACTTGTCCATGATCAGCGGCTCGCCATTGCTTGAGGTATCGAACCGTCTGCCAGGATACCTATTCCTGCCGCTGTAGAGAATGCGGTAAAGGGACTTTTCAAGGGCAACCTGGGCAGGTATGTGGTCGTTAAGCCAAAAACTGGTGAGGATAAGGGCCCCTTGATCGTCCAGCAGCCTCCTTGCCTGTTCAAAGATCCTGCGCCATTTCCTGGGCCCTTCACGGGAAGTGGTCAGATCCGGATGCTCAACTATGACGAGATGAAAAGTCCCCTCTACATGGTTCCCCAAGTCCTGGGC
>JAFDIC010000091.1 GCA_019308525.1 Deltaproteobacteria bacterium | reverse complement strand
TTGCAGAAGGCGCAACCCCCAGCCCCGTGAGTAAAGCCCCGTCCTCGCCAGTAACATCCCCTTGAGATTTCAACAGGGAGCTTGGGGATAAAAACCTTCCGGGTGGGGGACCTTCTCAGAACGCCAAAATAGTCGTCGTAGTCAGGAAAGGGAATCTGGTCCAGGTCTGTGATCTGTGAGAATGAACCAAGGCTTTCGGAATCCTTGCCGGCACGGGTGACCAGGCCCGGGACGGGATCCAGATCCCCACGACCACCTGATCTGATCAACCACCTAATCAAGTGAATCACAGGTAACTCCCCTTCGCCCCCTATGACAAAATCTATCTCGGGGATCGCGCGGAGCAGGCTTGCTCCCATTGGGCCGGCACAGGATGATCCTCCAACAAGGATCTTTGTGCCTGGGGTTTCCTCTTTGATTCGGCGCAAAAAATAAATGGCGCTTGTCAGTTGGCCGAAACATATTGAAAGCCCCGCGAGCGGAAACTTTTCTCTTGCAATCTCTCCTATGACTTGCTCCGATATCTTTTTTATGGTCATGCATAGGTCTTTGAAATCTACCCCTCTCAGCTCGGGGACACGCAAGGCCTGTCTATGCCAGAAGGAGGTGATCTTTTCTTCCATCTCGGGGTAGAGGAGAAGGGCATAGGGGGATTCGGAAAGCCACGTCCTTTCGGATATCGAGGCGTATACTTCATAGCCCAGGCTCAGGGCCACCCGGAGGTAGGCATGGTAAGCCCTCACTCTTACCTCGGGGAGTTGTTCGGCTACATAGGCCTTGAGCGTGCCGAGTTGTATGGAAGGGCGGTTAAAGAGGGGCCACGGGGTGGAGATCAGGGCAATATCCATCATGAAAAAGAAAGGCCCAGGAGGCTGTACCCCTTTCTCTTCAGGAACAGGGCTATCTCTTCGGGGAGATTAACCTCGGTAGCAAAGACAGTCTTGCCATCGCTGCCCCTAAAGATGATTCCCGGTATGTTGAGCCTTATGTTTTTTTCTGTAGTTCTCTCTGCCGCCGTGAACATGTGCACCTTGGACTCGGCCTGTACCCCGATAAAATCGAGTGTCTTGGATGCAACAAGGGTTGGGTCCTCCACGTCGGAAAGGGACATGACTTTGAATTGGTGCTCCCTTAGCAGGGACAGGATAGGGGGATCGAGACCGGTAAGGTCTATGATATGATCAACGCCTTTATCCTGGAAAAGAAAATCCGCCTTTATGATCAGGCTGAAATTCGTTTTTTGGCTCTGATAGACCGGTATTTCCACGTTCCTGGCAAAATCCCTGCCGGATAAACGAAAGATCCTTTCGATCAAATCGGCCTTGTTGAACGCGGGTTGCAATGATTCACCCCTTGCCCATGGTACCGTTTTTTCCATCTCCGGACGTGGAAATTCAATAACCTTTACCCCTTCCTTCTCGATGTAATCAAGTATTTCACGAGGAGTTGGGGAGCCCTGTCTGCCGATGATGGAGATTACGTCGATAACCCCCTTCTTATCATCGGCAGGAGAAGTCTCTACTATCCAGTCCCCGGTGATCTCTACTTCTATTTCTCCTTTGATATGAAGGGGCTGACCCGGCGGATAGATCTTGGGATAACCGCACAGGGGAAAAATCTTTCCCAGCGCCGTGTTAAGGTCTTCTCCCTCCTCAAGCTGGACTACCCGGTAGTTTTGCCAGTTCGAGGTTATAAGCTCTATCATCTTTTGGGGCAACAGGTGAAAGAGGTCTAAGATGATCCTATTGCCGTTGTTGAGGTTGAGGATCGGATAGGAGTCGGCCTTGAGGTTTACCTGTCCCCCGGATTTGAGCGGTATGAAGTGTTCACCGCTCTGGACCCATTCCTCCCCCATAAGTTTGAATATTTCTCCCAGTTCACGGCCCAGGGTGAGCAGGCTCTTTTGCTCCGCTGTAGGCTCAGCCTCTGAAGGCCTTTGCTCGGCAATGGGCATCCTCACTATCTGCGGTGAGTAGATGGGCAGCCTGATCACCTGGCCCGGATGGATCAGGTCTAGGTCCTCGATAGTCGGGTTCAGGCGCCGGACGAGGTCAAGATATTCATGGCGCAGGGTGTCCGGCGGGATATTGTAGCGGCTCTTTACCACCTTCACCAGACTGTCTCCAGGCTTGACCGCATAATAATCAAATTTGATTTTCTTGAGGTCTTCCGGGCTGATCTTCTCGGGAGGAGAAGTCTTTGATCTCTTCGCCTGGGCGGTGACAGGAATGAGGGTCAGAGGGATGATTATTTTATCGCCCGGATAGATCAGATCAAGGTTGGTAAGGGTCTTATTGAGGTTCTTCAAGATCTTGAGGAGCACCGGGAAGTCCCTCTTCTTGAGAAGGCCCCTTTCCCTGAAGATCTGCCAAAGGTGTTCACCTTTGACTACGGTCACGGTCTCTGCAAGGACCCTCTTATCTTGTACCTGGTATACCTCCCGCTCCTTCTCCACCTCTTCCGTCTTTACCAGGGAGATGGAATAGGTATCTTCCTTAGACTGAACAGGACCAGCTTCTTGGGCCACTAACGGGGTGACTGAAAAGAGAACCAGGACTAAAGTGATGATAAGAAGAAAATGTTGTTTTTTTTCACAAGATTTCATATTTTTCTTAAATTTAGCTAATAATTGTATTTATTCTAGATAAATAACATAAATAGTGTCAATATTTTTCTGGCAGTTCCTGAAGCTTTCCTATATATGGGTGATAATTACCAAATATACACAGTATCTAGTATTTGCTCTTTACAAATATAGCAAAATTTGTTATTAATCAGCAAGCTAGTGCCCATCCATAAATCAATCTTGGGCGCTAGGCAGTTTCCAATCCAGAAATGGGCAGTTTCTTATAAGATCAAGGAAATCAAGGAATTCCGCGGAGGCATACTGTAGTATGCCGCACCTGTCTGCGTGTCACGCACAGGCAGGCAAATAATTCCGCAGATTGACGCAGAGATTGTGAAGAAGGGCCATTTATGGATGGAAACAAGCTAGGCCTTCCATCATGAACAGCTGGTAAGGGGTATTTCATGAAGATAAAGAAGATTTCCATGATGGGTTTCAAGTCTTTTATGGATAGGCTGGAGATTTCTCTCCCCACGGGCATAAGCGCGATAGTCGGTCCCAATGGTTGCGGCAAGAGCAACATGGTGGACGCGGTCAGGTGGGCCATGGGCGAGCAAAGCGCCAAGTCCCTGCGGGGCCGCAGCATGGAAGATGTGATATTCAATGGTGCTGACAGACACAAGCCAATGGGCATGGCCGAGGTATCCCTGGTGTTTGAGAACGGTGACGGCTCCTTTCCGAGGCAATTCGCAAACTATAGCGAGCTTTGCATAACCAGGCGGCTTTACAGGTCCGGTGAGAGCGAATATCTCATCAACAACGTTCCCTGTAGGCTCAAGGATATCCAGGAGATATTCATGGACACGGGCCTGGGTAACAGGGCCTATTCCATTATCAGTCAAGGGATGATCACTTCAATAGTGGAGCAGAAACCCGAAGAAACCAGGGCCATGCTGGAAGAGGCCGCGGGAATAACCAAGTACAAGAAGAAGGTCGAGGAATCCAGAAGGAAAATAGAGCTCACCAAAGGGAACCTCGTCAGAGTAGAGGACATACTGGGGGAGATTGAGAGACAGATGAGGTCCCTTAAGTACCAGGCCTCGAAGGCAAGGCGTTTCAAGAAGCTCAGCAAGGAGATCCGCAGGCTTGAACTGGTGCTCAATGCGAACACTTACAGGGAACTCAGGGAGGAGTCAGTTTCAAGAGAGAGATCCACCCAGGATCTGGTGCAGGAAGAAGTATCCAAGTCAACGGAATTCTCAAGGATTCAGGCGAGGATCCAATCCATGGGCCTGGAGTTGGAAGAAAAGGACGATGAGATATCCCGGTTGCGGGAAGCCTATCTGAAAGTAAAGGAAAAGGTCAACAAGATGGAATCCCTCCTGGACACGATGGAGGGGGAGAAAAGGATGCAGACAGAGCTCAGGAGCCGTCTTGAGAAGGAGAAAGAGGAGCTTGGAAGGCGGGTTAAAGACCTTCAGAGAGAAAAGGACGTAATCAGGGACAGGATCGAGCAATTGAGGCAGACCTCCGCTGATCTACAGGGAGAAATAGAAATCGCCAAGAAGCGAATCCAGGGGCGGCATGAGCACCTTGTCAAGGTGAAAGAGGAGTACGAAGATGCGAAGGAGAGGCTCAACAGGGATAAGTCAAGGCAGATGAGCTTGAGCCAGGAGTCGGGATATCTGAGCAAGAAGATAGGTGAGATCACGGACGCCTACTCCAGGCTTGAAAAGGAAAAGGAAGAGACCGCAGAGAAGATCAAGAAGATCATGAGGATCTCTGAAACAAAGGCCCAGGTGCGGGAGGCCCTTGGCAAAAGACTCGATGAAATAGAGGGGGATTACTCAGGGGAACAGCAGAAGATGGCGGAGCTGGAAAGTCTGAAGAAAGACCTGGAGTCTGAACTCAGGGAGGCAGAGGCCGCGCAGAATGCCCTGGAAACACGTCTGGGAAGCTTGAGATCTTTAATAGAGAACTTCGAAGGATACAAGGTCGGGGTGAGGACGATTATGAAGGCCAACGACCTTGATGCGCGAAAAGAAGGCCGTATCCACGGGCTGGTTGCAGACCTCATAGACGTGGAACCAAGGTACGAACAGGCCGTGGAAGGGCTGCTCGCCGACAGGCTACAATACATAATAGTTGAGACCCAGAGTGACGGCAAGGAGGCCGTCCAGTACCTGAAGGACAGGGCCAAGGGGAGAAGCAGCTTTATACCCCTTAAGGAGATCAAAGGAGTTGAGACGCAGGGAAACGAGCGCGAGCTTCCTCTTTTGAGGGACCTGGTGACAGTGCCCGAGGCGTACAAACCGGTCCTGGATCTGTTGCTGGGGAACGCAGTCTTTGTTGATGATCTGGATCAGGCCCTTGCCCTGTGGAAGGACAATGGCAGGGGATACTGCCTCGTGACACCCCAGGGGGATATTGTAGACGAAAAGGGAGTGATAACCGGAGGCAAGACGGCAAGCAGCACACAGGGACTTCTTGCCCGCAAGAGGGAGATGCAGGATCTGGAGGCCAAGATCGTCGCCGGTCGTGAGCGCCTCACTGACACGAGAGAAAAGCTCCATGGTGTCCAAGAGGAGATTGAACAGAGGAAGAAGTCTCTGGACGAGTTGACAGAGGAGAAATGGAGGTGCCAGGAGGAGATAAATGACCTGGACAAGGTCATGTTCAGGCTGGCCCATGAACTGGAGCAGCTTGAGAGCTTGAGCCAGAAGATATCCCGGGAGATGGAGCAAAGGGAGAAGGATCACCGGGTGCACGAGCAGGATCTGGAGAGGATCAGGTCTGAACTCCAGTCCTGTAGCGAGAGCATGGCCCAGAAGCAGCGATATGTCCTCGATAGAGAATTGGAACTCAAGGAGTGCCAAGAGGAGTATGAGAAGATTAGAGAGGAAGTCGCAAGCTTGAAGATGGACCACAGCCTCTCCCAGGAGGAAGAACGGGGTCTAAGGCGGGAAGTACAAAGGATTGATGAATTTACCGAAGAGGCCCTTGGGTCCCTGAAGAGGATTGAGGAGGACATAGGTAAGGCAGAAAGGCATTACAAGGACATAGAAGACAGGCAAGAGAGCCTCAGGGAAGAGTTGCGGGTATTGCTGGGGGTCATGGAGCAGGCCGAGGGACGGGTAAAGATCGCAGAGCATCATCGCAACCGGTTCCAGAACGCCATGAAAGAAGAAGAGAGGAGGGTGGATGGCCTTCGAAGGGAGCTGGAAGAGCTCAAGGAAAGGATCCATCGGGCAAGAATGCAACATTCTGAAATCGGCTTTAAGATGAGAAGCCTGGAGGACCTGGTAAGAGATAAGTACGCCGCGGACCTAAAGGACATCTACCAGGAATACCTTGAAGAAAACTTTTCCCCTGTGGAGGCGAAGGAGAGGCTGGAAAGAGAGAGGGAGAAGAGGGACAGACTCGGGGAAGTGAATTTGACCGCTATCCAGGAACATGAAGCCCTAGAGGAGAGGTACAAGTTTATCCATGAACAGCGGGAAGATCTTCTTAAATCCATCGAGTCATTGAACCAGGCCATAAGAAAGATCAACAGGACATCCCTTGAGAGGTTCCGAAAGACCTTTGCAGAGGTTGACCAGAAATTGAAGGAGGTGTTTCCCATCCTGTTCAAGGGCGGCACCGCGGGGCTCAAGCTCCTGGATGAGACGAGGCCCCTTGAGAGCGGCGTCCTTGTCGAGGTTCAACCGCCTGGCAAAAAGCTGAGCCATATGGGTCTACTCTCCGGCGGGGAAAAGGCCCTGGTTGCAATGGCACTGTTGTTCGCAATCTATCTCGTGAAGCCCAGCCCCTTTTGTGTCCTTGACGAGGTGGATGCACCCCTTGACGAGGCCAATATTGATCGTTTCAACAATCTCTTGAACGAGATCAAGAAATCGTCCCAGGTTATCCTGGTCACCCATAACAAGAGGTCCATGGAGATCGTGGACAGGCTCTACGGGGTGACCATGGAGAAAAAAGGGATATCCAAGCTCGTATCTGTTGACCTGGAAGGGATCAGGAAGAACTAGATACCTTGGTCTCCACACCAGATTTTCTACATCCCCCTGTTGAAAGTCCTTGTGCCTCCTGGTAAAAGAAGACCTCTGTGGCTCCGTACCACGGGCCTATGAATCCAATCCCGTAGGAGATGGTGAAAAGGATCTGTTCGCAAAGTTTTTGAGTCATTGGATTTCGTGGAGAGAGTATCCATGGTACGACTGTTCAAAGGCAGGGAAAAGGAAGGCAAGGACAAGAAAGGCCTGTTCAAGAGGC
The DNA here is from genome assembly GCA_019308525.1 of Deltaproteobacteria bacterium. Next base: position 4,846 of record JAFDIC010000091.1, on the reverse strand, counting down.
TCAAGGATGGCCTGAGAAAGACGAGGTCAGGCCTGACGAGCAGGCTGGATAGCCTCTTGCTGGGCAAAAAGGAGATCAACGAGGAGCTCCTGGAGGAACTCGAAGAGATCTTGTTTACCTCCGATCTCGGTGTGGCCACTACCCAGGAACTCCTGGACATGCTTCATCAGGGCGTGAGGAAAAAGGAACTGGATGATCCCCAGAAACTAAAGCAAGCATTGAAAGACTGCATGAGATCTTTCCTTGAAGTTGAAGAGAAGACCCACGCCGTCCCCGGTGAAAAGGAGCCCAATGTCATTATGGTCATAGGCGTCAATGGTGTGGGCAAGACCACCACCATCGGGAAAGCCGCGCACATCTTGAAGAGGGAGGGCAAGAAAGTTATGCTCGTGGCGGCAGACACATTCAGGGCCGCCGCAATCGAGCAACTGGACATCTGGGGCAAGAGGGTGGAGGCCGAAGTTGTAAAGCAGGCATCCGGGGCAGACCCATCTGCCGTCGTCTTTGACGCAATAACCGCGGCCATGTCCAGAAACGTGGATGTGGTCTTGATAGACACCGCTGGCCGTCTCCACACCAAGACCAACCTTATGGATGAGCTGCGTAAGATCAGCCGGGTTGCAGGAAAAAGGCTTCCGGGTGCCCCCCATGAGGTGTGGCTTGTCCTGGATGCGACAACCGGCCAGAATGCCATATCCCAGGCGGAGATGTTCAACGAAGCCCTGGGAGTTACGGATATCATCCTCACAAAGCTGGACGGGACCGCCAAGGGAGGGATCGTCGTCGGGATAGCTCACCAGCTGGAGATTCCAATCAGGTACATCGGCATAGGGGAGAAGCTTGATGACCTGAGGCCCTTTGACGCATCAGAGTTCGTTGAAGCCATCTTTGATTAGACAGAAGTTCCTAACTGAAAGCAGCGTAACATACCGTAATTCCTGGATATCAGTGAAATCTGTTCGTACCGGGTACCTCATAGCCTCACAGGCAGGAGTTTCAGGGCCTTCTCCAGTAGCGGTGTCGTTCTTGAGGAATGACCCGAGGTGGCCATGCACCACGGGTGACGGGGTGGTTGTTGCACTCCGTGGTGAATAGGCCGTGGTGAACGAGCTCTGTCTCGTTCAACAGGCTCCCCGCGCCGTTCACAAAAGGCGGGCCCTTGACAGGGGGCGGATATTCTTGTATAGGTCCCCTGATATTGTCTGAGAGGAAGAAGTCAATGATCCACGTGGAGAACCTGACCAGGTACTTCGGGGATCTCTGTGCAGTGGATCACATCAACCTGGAGATCCAGAAAGGAGAGATTCTTGGCCTGCTTGGTCCCAACGGGGCGGGAAAGACCACGACTCTTCGGATGTTGACCGGGTTCCTTCGTCCTTCATCCGGTACCATTCGTGTAAAAGACTACACCGTCGAAGAAAACTCCCTGGAGATCCGCAAGCTCCTCGGGTACCTGCCTGAATCGGCCCCCCTCTACCATGATATGCTGGTCTACGACTACCTGGACTACGTGGCCAGAATGCGTGAGATTGATGGTAAGAACAGGCTCTCAAGGATCAGCCAGATGGCCGAGACCTGCGGCCTCAAGGAGGTCATGCACAAACCGATCGGGGAGCTTTCCAAGGGATACAAGCAGAGGGTGGGACTTGCCCATGCCATGATGAAGGACCCCGAGATTCTGGTCCTTGACGAGCCCACCTCGGGACTTGATCCCAACCAGATCATAGAAATCCGCGGAATCATAAAGCAGATCGGGAAGGAGAAAACCATCATAATCTCCACCCACATCCTGAGCGAGGCAGAGGCCACCTGTGACAGGGTGGTCATTATCAACCAGGGGAAGATCGTTGCGGACGGCACCATGGAGGAGCTGAACGTGGGCTCATACGAGACCATCCTCACCCTGCCAGTGACCTTCTGGGAGGTGATCATGGGCAAGTTCCTGGCAAGCGCTGCTTTTGTTGCTGCGATGCTCGTTCCCACCCTGGCCTATCCCATAAGTGTTTCTTTCATGGGGGATATCGACTGGGGGCCGGTAATAGGTGGATATGTGGGGGCGATCTTGCTGGGTGCATCATATTCAGCCGTAGGTCTTTTTGCATCTTCCCTCACTCGAAACCAGATTATCGCTTTCATCGTGGCAATGGCCATCTGTTTCAATATTACACTGGTGGACAAGATCCTGTTCTTTCTCCCCGGCAAAATGGTGGGGGTACTGGAATACCTGGGCACTGACTTTCACTTCGAGAACATTGCAAAGGGTATCATTGATTCCTGGGATGTAATTTATTTCCTGAGCGTCATTTTCGTGGGACTCTATGCCACCGATCTGGTTATGGAGGAGAAAAGCTAGTGAGGGCAATTTTCCCCATTCGCCGGATGACGGGGCATACCTGGATTAGGGGCATATGAAGAGAGATTGGGCGTGATGGGACTCAGGGGTGCTTCAGGAAGATACATAAAGTTTTTGGTCTATGCCGTAGTGATAGTCCTTGTCAATATGGCGGGGAGCACCCTATTTATCAGGAAGGACCTGACCAAGGGCCGGATCTACTCCCTGTCAAAGGCAAGCCGGCGCGTTGTCTCCACCCTCTCAGAGCCTCTCACCATTAACGTGTTTTTCACCAGGGACCTCCCGGCCCCTTACAATGCCACGGAACGATACCTCAGGGACCTCTTACAAGAATACGGCCGGTATGCCAACAGGTTTTTCAACTACCGCTTCTACGACGTGAGCCCAGAGGAGGGGGCCATGAGCGAGGAGGCAAAGGAGAACAGGGCCCTGGCGAGGAGCTACGGGATCTATCCCGTGCAGATCCAGGCCATTGAGAGGGACGAGGTCAAGTTCAAAAAGGCGTACATGGGGCTTGTGTTGATCCACGGAGATCTCATTGAAAGAATATCCACCATTACCACCACGGAGGGCCTGGAATACAGGCTGACCACCGCCATGCAGAAATTGAACAACAAGATCAGCGCGCTGCTGAGGCTGGATGGAAAGATACGAGTGAAGCTCTACCTTTCCTCGGCCCTGGAGACGGTCGCCCCCCTCGTGCGGCTCAAAGAAGTGCCTCAACTGCAAGGGAAGGTAGAGGAGATCGTTGAGAGACTGAACTCAAAACATTACGGCAAGCTGGCCTTCGAGCGTGTGGATCCCTCAAAAGAGCAGGGCCAGGCGGCAGTTGCCAGGAAATACAACCTCCTCACCCTCAAGTGGCCCAGTTTGCCCGAGAAAGAGATAGAGGCTGGCCAGGGGGTGATAGGCCTGGTGCTGGAGCACGGGGAGAAATGGACTTCAATTCCCTTGATTCGGGTCCTGAGGATCCCCCTCATGGGAACGCAGTATCAAATGACCGATCTCGGCCGGCTGGAGGAGGCAATCGCCCAGGGCATAGAATCCATAATGGAAATCAACGAAGACCTGGGCTTTTTGAAGGGCCATGGTGCCCTTCAGCTTTACGGGGGCATGACTCGCAACGCTGGAAGACAGCACAGGGAAGAAGGACTGAGGAGCTTCCGCTCCCTGGTCTCCCGGGGATACACAATCAAGGAGGTGGAGCTCAAGGATGGGCCCATCCCTGACAGCTTCAACTGCCTTGTAGTGGCGGGACCGCGGGAGAAGTTCTCGGAGTACGAGCTCTTCCAGATCGATCAGTTCCTGATGCGGGGAAAGAGCCTGGCCATCTTCCTGGATCGGTTCCAGGAAAAGGGGGGGGCAATCGTCCGCCGGCGTGCAAGGCGCTCGCATCCTTCCTCTGAATAGGGGCCTGGAGAAGCTTCTGGAACATTACGGCGTGACCGTCAAGACCTCCTACGTGATGGATGAGAGCTGCTTCAAGCAGAGGCTGCCATCCCAGTTCGGAGGTGGGGAGAGGCCCATCTATTTTGCGCCCATCATCAGGAAAGAGTCCATCAATCGGGAGATAGGGTTTCTGGAGAACATCAAGGGCCTCGTCGTCTTCAAGATCTCACCCCTCGAGGTAGATGCCAGGAAGACCGAGGTCAACCTCAACCCCTTCTTTATCCAGCCTCCCAAGTCAAGGGATGCCATGCAGAGCCTCCCCCTCGCCTATGTCCTTGAGGGGAGGTTCACGAGCTACTTCGCCGGTAAGGACATACCGCAGAGGCCTCCCTCGGAAGAGGAGGAGGGCAGGAAGGGGGGGACAAGAAATCGACCGGGGAAGCTCCGCCACTCCCTATTGAGGGAGAAGGCGCATTCATTGAAAGGGGGAGGCCGGGGAAGATATTCATTATCGCCTCCTCGGAATTGCTCAAGGACCAGTTGCTGGACGAAAAGGGTCGGAGTTCCAATGCCATGTTTCTCTTGAATACCCTTGACTTCCTCAACGGCAGGGAGGATATCGCAACACTCAGGAGCAAAGAACTGCGGTTCAACCCCCTGGGCAAGGTGGGAGCAGGGACCAAGGCCTTTGTGAAGACCTTCAATATTGCGGGTCTGCCTGTACTGGTGGTGCTCTTTGGACTTGTGATATGGTTCAGGAGGCATGGCCGCAAAAGGCGAATCCAGATCATGTTCGGGAAGTGAAGAAGGACGCCCCATGAAGTTGAAGAGAGAACACGTCATTCTTGCCCTGGTAATCATTGCCTTGTCTGCCTATCTCTTCCTGAGGCATCAGGAGAGGACCGGATATGAGTTGCCGAAACTGCCCAAGATGTCCACACCGGAGGTCAGTCGAATAAAGATCGAAAGACCTGCGGGGACCCTGATGCTCCAGAGGAGAGACGAGAAATGGTTCTTTGACCCGGAGGGTTACCTTGCGGATGCAGGAAAGGTCAATGAGATCCTCGATTCCCTGGAGAACCTGACTCTCACGGCCCTCGTTTC
>JAFDIC010000090.1 GCA_019308525.1 Deltaproteobacteria bacterium | reverse complement strand
TGGAAAAGGACATAAAATCCACCGGGTTCTATCGAAACAAGGCAAGATCGATCAAGGGCTGTTGTGAGGAGTTGATAACACTTTACGGTGGCAAAGTTCCTGACAACATGGAGGACCTCTTGCGTCTTCCAGGCGTGGGTAGAAAGACCGCAAACTGCGTCCTAGGGGCTGCCTTTGGCGTGCCGGGCATCGTGGTGGATACCCATGTCAAGAGGCTCTGTCTCAGGCTCGGGCTTACGGAAAACAACCACCCCGACAGGATAGAAAAGGACGTGGAAAAACTGCTCCCCAGGGACAAATGGCGGCGCTTCTCAGACATCCTCATCTACCATGGCAGGGCGGTGTGTAAGGCAAGAAAACCTGCCCATGAGCGCTGCCAGATATTCCATCTCTGCCCATCCAACGGCATTTGATACCTCTGCCCCCATGCAGTAGCAACCTCCGGTCGCGAGCCATTACCCCTCCCCCCTGTAGGAGCAACTTGTAGTTGCGATTCAATGTCCAGAGATCGTGCCGGGGGTTTGTCCCGGCGCTCCTACAGGGAGGTGATCCACCATCCCGGTGTAGGAGCAGGTTTCACCTGCGATTCCCCATCGCCCCTCCGGGTGTAGAAGCAACTTGTAGTTGCGATCCCCTGCGCGCCCCAGGCGCGGGGACGTTTTGACAATCAAGGTACCTTGATTGTCAAAAAAATCCATTCAATCCGTGTAATCCGCGTAATCCGTGCCAAAAATCTCCCATCCCCTGGGCCTCGTGCCTGCAATCCCTCCTCCCCCATTCCCCGGCCCATCACGCCGTTCCCAGGGATACAGATCTGCCCACACTCACCTATAGGTTATTGAATTCGGCAACAAGGAATGTATGGTCGGAAGGTCTCTCTTTGAGCCTGGGCTCAAGGTCAACCCAGACCCTGGTGGATTTCCTTGCAAGGGGCTCGGTCACAAGGATATAATCCAGGCGCCATCCCATGTTCCTCTTTACCGCATTTGGAATCCTGTAATCCCAGAAGGTATATTTACCCCCTGCCTTTTCATACACCCTGAAAAGGTCTACAAGACCCCACCCCAGGTATTCACGCAGAATGGCCCTTTCCTGGGGGTGGAAACATACCTCTCCATCAAACTTCTCGGGATCATACACGTCTATTGGTTCCAGGGCCACGTTGAAGTCACCGGTGAGAAGAAGCATGTCCTCAGGAGTGTATACACCTTTTACGTATTCCAGCAAGTCTCTCAGCCACAGGAGTTTGTGCCGAAATTTCTCCGTGCCGACCGCTTGTCCCTGGGGCACATACACGTTGATAATCTCCAGGTCTCCGACCCCCGCACTGATGAACCGTGCTTCCTCTCCCTCCTTGTTCCCGTAAAGGCTGTAAGAGATATCGTTCATGGGGTGTCTGCTTGCTATTGCAACACCGTTGTAAGACTTCTGCCCCCTGGTGACAACATGGTATCCTCTATCACGGAACACGCCTTCGGGGAAATCCTTATCCTGGACCTTCGTCTCCTGGAGGCACAGGATGTCAGGGCGATCCCTTTCAAGCCATTCGCCGATAATAGGGAGCCTTGCCCGGATTGAGTTGGTGTTGAACGTTGCTATCTTCACGAACTTTTTCTATCCAAGGCTGGGGATCAGCCAGGAAGTGGGAGTTTTTGCCGAGGCACAAACACTACTTCACTGTACTGCCCGGTCGAATAGGTGCATCTGGCACTACGAGGTGCACTCCCGAGTCATCTTCCGCAGCCAGTATCATGCCCTGGGACTCCACTCCCATCAATTTGGCGGGCTCGAGGTTGGCCACTATGACGACCTGCCTGCCGACGAGATCCTCGGCTGAATAGTGTCCCAGGATACCCGCAACCACCGTACGTTCTTCCCCTATATCCACGGTCATCTTTATCAGCTTCTTGGAGCCCTTTATGGCCTCGGCCGCCTTCACTGTGCCTATTCTTAGGTCCAACCGCTGAAATTCCTGGAAGGATATGCGTTCCTTCCCCTTTTCATCCTCTTGATCTTTTTTCATGGCCTTTGATTCTTCCTCCTTCTTTGGCTCTACCCGCGGAAAGAGCCTTGGAACATCCCTAATAGTATCGGTCCACCTTTCCCTCCCCCATTGACGCACGTCGTCCAGCTTGAGGTCTTTCCCCCGCCTGGGAAGCCCCATGGCCCTTTGCATCTCTTCCGAAGCACCGGGAATGAAGGGCCACAGGAGCACGGATATCACCTTCAGGGATTCGGTGATATGGAATATCACGGTTTCCAGCCTGCTCCTGTCCTCTTTTGCCAGCTCCCAGGGCGCCATGGAATCGATGTACTTGTTCACCCTGCCGATGACTTCCCATATTGCTATGAGGCTCTTGTGGAATCCCAGTTCTTTCATGAAATCCTGGTACCTGTCGATCAAGGAGAGGGTGGATTCCTTCAGGTCCTGGTCATCAGGTCGGCTTTCACCAGGACCAGGCACCTTTCCCTTGAAATACCGCTTGATCATGGTGAGGCTTCTGCTGACCAGGTTGCCCAGGTCATTTGCCAGGTCGGCATTTATCCTCGCCACCAGGGCCTCTTCGCTAAACTCTGAATCCAGCCCGAAGACCATTTCCCGCAAGAGGAAATACCTGAACGCGTCCAGCCCATAGATATCCGCCAATTCAAGGGGCTTTACCACGTTTCCCAGGGTCTTTGACATCTTGCCCTCGTTGACATTCCAGTAACCATGGACATTGAGGTGCCTGTAAGGCTCGATCCCGGCGGATTTGAGCATGCATGGCCAGTATATACCGTGGGGTTTCAGTATGTCCTTTGCAATCAGGTGCTGGGCCACCGGCCAGAACTTCCCGAAAAGCTCGCCGCCCGGGTAACCAAGGGCAGACACGTAGTTTATAAGCGCATCAAACCATACGTATGTCACGTAGTTGTCATCAAAGGGAAGGGTGATCCCCCAGGTGAGCCTGGTCTTTGGCCTCGAAATGCACAGGTCCTCCAGGGGATCTCTCAGGAACGACAGGACTTCATTCCTGTACCTCTCCGGCCTTATGAAGTCAGGATTATCGTTGATATGCCCTATGAGCCAGTCCTGGTACTTGCTCATGCGAAAGAAATAGTTTGTCTCGCTGATGATTTCCGGGACTGTCAGGTGATCGGGGCACTTCCCGTCGACCAGCTCCCGCTCTGTGTAAAACCTTTCACACCCGAAACAATAGAGCCCGGAATATTCGCTGAAGTAGATATCCCCGTTCTGGTTTACCTTGTTCAAAATGTATTGGACAGTTCTTTCATGCCTGTTTTCCGTGGTCCGGATAAAGTCGTTGTTGGTTATGTTCAACCTGGGCCACAAGTCCCTGAAGAGCTGGCTGATCCGATCCACGTAGTCCCTTGGCGACTGTCCCGCCTTCTCAGCAGCCGTGACGATCTTATCCCCGTGTTCGTCTGTTCCCGTGAGAAAGTAAGTCTCTGCCCCCGTGAGCATGTAAAACCTGTTCATTACGTCGGCGACAATGGTGGTGTAAGCATGACCCAGGTGCGGCTCGGCGTTCACATAGTATATGGGCGTAGTGATGTAGAATCTCTCAGGCAATTTTCTCTTGACTCCCTCCTGCGCAAATGATTCAAGGAACAGGGCCCCGGTTATGCCCGTTGAACAATGTATCAAAAGCTCCCGCTAGTCGGCAGATCCCCCCTGGCGATTACCAGTTACGATTTCATCGTAGGATATTTCCACTTCCTCTCCCGACTCGAGGCTCACCGTCAGGGTCTCCCTGAATATGTTTTGGCGTATCACCTTGCCCTCACCCCGCTTGGTCTTCACCCTCTTGCCGATCTTGGGAAGATCCTTCTTGGCCTCTTCGTAGTAAGGTCGCTCGTAGTTCAAGCAACACATCAGCCTTCCACACATCCCGGAGATCTTCGAAGGGTTCAGGGACAGGCTTTGCTCCTTGGCCATCCTTATCGACACGGGTTCAAAGTTATTCAAGAAGCTGGTACAGCATAGCTGCCTCCCGCAGCTTCCCAGTCCCCCGACCATTTTGGCCTGGTGCCGGACACCAATCTGCCTCATTTCGATTCTCGTACGAAATCTCTGGACAAGGTCCTTGACCAGCTCCCGGAAATCAACCCGTCCCTCAGCGGTAAAATAGACCACCACCTTGCTTCCGTCGAAAAACCTTTCCACGGAAACCAGGTTCATGGGCAGGGATCTGTGCCGGACCCTCTCCAGGCAGTATTCATAGACCTCTTTCTCCAGCCTGCGGTTGGCTTCGAACCTCTCCCTGTCCTTCTCCGTAGCCAGGCGCGCGACTTTCTTGAGTTTCAAATCCGAGAAGTCTCCTTCGCACACCATCGGACTACTACACACCACTCCATAGGCAAGGCCATGTTCCGTCTCAACGATTACCTCATCATCCTTTTTGAGCACCAGATTGCCCGGGTCAAAAAAGTATACCTTCCCGTTCCTCCTGAACTGGACGCTAACAATTTTTTCCATGGGTCCTTCTTATTCCTTTTCCCCGATTCCAGTTACCCTCCCCCCATCCTTTCTCTCTCCGTTGTAGGAGCAGGTTTCACCTGCGATCCCTCAATTCCCCGTCCAGTTGTAGGAGCAGGTTTCACCTGCGATTCCTCATATCCTCCCTCCCCTTGTACCACCAACCTCCCGGTTGCGATTCAATGCCTGGCACCGATACAATATCCGGATATCGCAGGCAGAGCCTGCTCCTACAGGGATCTCGTGCATCATTCCCTTGTAGGAGCAGGTTTCACCTGCGATCCCTCAATTCCCCGTCCAGTTGTAGGAGCAGGTTTAACCTGCGATTCCTCATATCCTCCCTCCCCTTGTACCACCAACCTCCTGGTTGCGATTCAATGCCTGGCACCGATTTAAGACTCGATCCCTAGACGCTCTTATCCCATTTCTCTTCCCTCTTTATGTCCAGCACCAGGTTTTCCATGACCAATTCCGCGTTCCTGGCCCTCAGGATATCCCTCTGGGCCTGGTCCAGGAGCAGGATGCTTTCAACCAATCTCTCTACGTTATACCCTCTCGATGCATTTTTCAACTGCTGGGAAAAGTCCACATTGAACAACAATCCCTCGCCCCCTCCCACACCCAACAGCAACAGGTCCCTGTACCAGGTCTTCCATGTGGTAAACAACTGGGAGATGCGGGCATACCTGTCACCGCCCTCACCCCTCTTGTCTTCCCGGCGGGCGAAGTCAAGGGCCGTTTCCAGGGCCTTGACCCGGGGTACGCCGTGCAGGTTAGTGATCTTCAAGATATCATCCTGCCGCTTTGTCAAATAATCCCCCTCAGTCATCTCCAGGGCCTTGCCAAGGCTCCCCTCAGAGAGCCTCCCAAGGACCAGCGCCTGTTCCTCTTCGACGCCCTTCTTCTCAACGAGCCATTTGGCTATCATTTCCGGCGGAATGGGCCTGAAGGATACCTGCTGGCACCTGGAAACAATGGTGGGCAAAAGGTCCAGGGGCTCGGCCACCCCAAGGATGATTATGTTCCTTTCCGGCGGCTCCTCCAGGCTCTTCAGAAAGGCATTGGCCGCCTCTTCCGTCATCTTTTCCGCCTTCTGAATAATCGTGACCCTGTACCCCCCGGATACGGGCTTGTAGCCGAAAGCCCTGTTCAGTTCCCTGATCTGCTCTATCTTGATGGTTTGCCCCTCGGGTTCGATCTCCTGGATGTCAGGGAAGTTACCGTCCACAAACTGTCTACAGGGTATGCATTTGCCGCAGGCGTCTTCGCCGACCGGTGCCAGGCAATTGATGAAACGAGCGAAGGCCCTTGCAGTAGTCCTCTTTCCAATCCCGGGGATTCCCACGAACAGGTACGCATGGGGTGTCCTGTCCCGCCCCATGACCCGCCGCAGAAACCCTATGGCCTTTTCCTGGCCGAGGATTTGAGAAAAAAGCTTGAATGCACCAGTCTCGTCCATCATTTCATCCCTTTTGCTTGCATCATGTGGGGCACCAGGTGTCTTAGTATTTCTCCCGTGACATCCTCTTTCGGCATTGTGCCGTCAATAACGATGAATCGCTTACTCTCCATCCTTGCCAGATCCAGATAAGCCTGCCTCACCTTCCCGTGGAAGGCCATCTCTTCCCTCTCGAACCTGTCCTGGTCGCCGGCTGAATCCCTTGAAATTCGCGCTGTAGCCCTCTTCAGGCCCATCTCTTCCGGGCAATCCACGAGAAAGGTGATATCAGGCCTTAACCCCTGGGTGACCTTGTCATTCAAGGCCCGGATCATCTCCATGTCCTGGCCCCTGGCAGCCCCCTGATAGACCAGGGTGGCATCCGTGAAGCGATCACATATTACCCACTTGCCCGCCTTGAGGGCGGGCCTTATGATCTCTTCCACGTGCTGGGCCCTGTCAGCGGCATACAGGAGGAGTTCGGCAAGGGGAGTAAGGCCATGATTTTTCGGATCGAGGAGGATGCGCCTGATCTTCTGCCCGATCCTGGTGCCACCCGGCTCAAATGTGGAGATGAACTCAATGTCGCATGCCGCCAGTATCTTTCCGAGCTGTTTGACCTGGGTGGTCTTACCGCACCCCTCAATACCCTCAAACGTAATAAACAGTTTCGACCTCCTGATCGATCAAGGCTTGATCCATCACACCAGCCTGTTGAATTCCCTGGCATGCAATATATACGAAAACCCCTGTAGGAGCAACCCCCGGTTGCGATCCCTCCTTCCCTCCGGGTGTAGGAGCAGGTTTTTACCTGCGATTCCCTATCCCCCCTCCGGGTGTAGGAGCAGGTTTTACCTGCGATCCCTTCTCCCTTGTAGGACCAGCTTATGGTTGCGATTCAATGTTCCCCACCAACGCAAACATCGAGATCGCAGGTAAAACCTGCTCCTACAGGAAAATGCTCCATCTTATCCGCCGATAATACTCCGGATTCAAGGACGAAAAAGCCCATTCCTCCGCCCTGTCCACCAACCCCCTTCTCACGGGATTATTGTGGACATAATCGAAAATAACCTCTATGTCCTCATTTCTCCTGATACCCCGGTCATAATACCCTTTTTGCCATACCTTCCTTCCGGAAATCTGTGAGATCCTGTTTATCTCCCGTGCCGTGAACGACCCTATGGATCCCATAACATCTCTCAAGGAATGACCTTGTTTCAGGGCCACGACCATGTGGTAATGATCCGCCATAACCACGAAGGCACCGAGCGACATCCTCCCCTGAGAATCCATCCAGAACAGGGCCTGGATCAGGTTTTTGGCGATGAGAGGATTGTCGGAAAGAATCACCCCCGGGGCAGTGCATTTTGTGATTAGATATGCCCGCCCCTCTTCTGAAAACCTGCCCTTTCTGAGATTTCTTTGGGCTGGATGATCTGTCAGTGGCATTGGGTCTCCCTCTCCTTTCTCACATTCTGTAGGAGCAACCTCCCGGTTGCGATCCAACCTCCTACCATTGCGGTTCACTGTGCGCTGCAAGAGTCCACAACCATGCGGGCAGGATATGGATATGACCCCCTTCTGTGTCCAGATGCTCCTCATGATTCAGGGTGAGCACGACTCCCCTGGTTATACCTGATTCCTTCATCGCCTCATCAAGGGCCATCAGTTCCCTCGATCTGGTTACAGGCCTCTCTATTTCAGCCGCTACCTGGATAAGGTGGTTTAGACCTTGCCTGTCTCTGAGGATAAAGTCCACCTCCCGGCCCCTGGCAGTTTTGTAGTATTCAATAGTCTCATAGCGCCTTCTCAGCTCCATGAAAACAAAATTTTCCAGCAGGTGACCCCACTGTGGTCTCGGATTCCGAGAACAGGCGTTTATGATCCCGGTATCAATCACGTAGATCTTCCTGGGATTAACCATACGGGCCCGTACGGATCCTGTGTGCAAGAAGACCTGAAAGAATAGATAGGCGTCTGAAAGGTAATCCAGGTATTCGTGAAGTGTGTTTTTGCCGCATGCAATGCCCTGGGACTTCAGGTCATTATGAAACTTGTTTACACTGAAAAGGGATGCCGGAGCATTCATGATATGCCTGATCATATAGCGCAGAGGCACGATGTTGGATATCTGATGGCGCTCCACTAAGTCCCGCAAAATTACAACGTTCAGATAATCTTGAAGAATAAGAACTCGATATTCGTTTTCAATGCCCTGTACTTCAGGGAAGCCACCTTCAAGCAGATAGGACCTGAACCGGTTTTCAATAAGCGCCCGCTTCCTTGCCCCGGGACGCTTGTCCTTCTCAACGCCTATTCCATTACGGTCAAGGTATTCAAGGAAACTGAAAGGAAATATCTCGGTGGCGATCGATCGTCCCCTCAGGCTCGTGGCTATTTCCCTGCTGAGCAGCCTGGCCGAGGAACCCGTGATACAAATATGAACATTCTCCGTGTCCAGCAACCTCCTTACAAAACGTTCCCACCCGGAGATACTCTGGATTTCATCAAAAAAGATCGCGCACGATAGGTCCCGGAGATGCGGATACCGACGAAAATACACTTCGGGTATCAGGTGCAGGTCAGAGGCCTGTATTGGGAGAAGCCTCTCATCTTCCATATTAAGGTATAGAATGGATTCCTTTGGTGTTCCTCTGGCAAGGAGGTCGGATATGACCTGGAATAGGAACCATGTCTTACCCGATCTGCGCATTCCCACCACAGTGTCGACCTTTCCAGGCAGCCAGGGGAGCTGAGCATGGCGTCGGGTAAGGGGAGGAAGTGTCCGTTCATGAAAATCCGCAATGAGTTGTTCAATGATTGTTTCCACAGAAAAAAATTTATCTCATCCAGAAAGATAGATCAAGGCCTATTTGTCTTCCGTTTGAAGATGAATAATGGCAGGGTATGGAATGCTGGCCCATGGAATTCGGTTCGTTGGACAGTACCCGCGGTATCCTGGTGTAGGAGCAACCTCCGGCTGCGATTCCATATCCCATCCCCATCCCATTGTAGGAGCAGGCTCTGCCTGCGATTCCCCCCTCCGGTTGTGGTTCACCGCCACCAGGATGGATCGCATGTGAAACATGCTCCTACAGGGGGGATGGTGGTGCATCATCCTCCGGGTGTAGGAGCAACTTGTAGTTGCGATTCCACGACGCGGCGATGGTACCAAACATCGAATCGTGCCGGGGGTTTGTCCCGGTGCTCCTACAGGGGATAATGAATCGCACGTGAAACGTGCTCCTACAGGGAGGTAGGGGAATGATGAATCGCACGTGAAACGTGCTCCCACAAAGGGGAGGTGATTCGTTGTCCGGGGGTGGGTGCAACCTCCCGGTTGTGATTCATTTTTTTACAGACGGGAAAAGGTCCATGTCCGTGTGAGGGATGAACCTGGCCGCGCTGAACCGGTTCATGAACTCCTGGTTCACGTTGAGCTCGATATAGGTGATCCTCTCCTGGATCTCGTAGATCATATCCCTGGCATTCTGAGACAGGAGCGCCTTGCGCGCCCCTGCCAGGGAGGTATTACCCAGGCTCTCGTAGGTCTCCAGGGGGAGGTCAGGCAGCATGCCTATGGTGATGGCTGACCTGGGATCAATGTAGGAGCCGAATGTCCCTGCAACATAGAAACGGGAAATATCGCCCATTTCGAGATTCATCATGTCCAGGAGGGTGGTCAGGATCGTATACATGGCTGCCTTGGAACGCAAAAGCCTGTCCAGATCTGTCTGGCTCAGGGTTATCTCCCGCCCTGCCGCCGTGTTCCCGGAAGGGACCACAACCAGGTGATTAATGCCTTCGGTCTCCTTGAGCCGGCTGCCGCATCGCTCTTTGACAAACCTCCCCTGCACATCGATCATTCCTGCCAGGAAGAGCTGGGCAACCAGGTCGATCAGCCCTGATCCGCATATACCCACTGGTGCCCGGTCGCTTATGGTATGGATCTTGAATTCACCCCTATCCCGGTCGATTGAGACCCTGTCTATAACCCCTGGACCTGCCATTGTCCCCATCTCCGCCACCCCTCCCTCAAGGGCCGATCCTGCTGCACCTGCACAGGCCACGAGCCAGTCCTTGTTACCCAGGACCACCTCGGCATTGGTCCCCACGTCCACAAGCAGGCATACCGCATCACTTTGCGCCATTCCTGATGCAAGGATGCCTGCGATCATGTCTCCACCGAAATAACTCCCCGCGTTCGGGAACAGGAGGACCGGTGCATCCGGGAAAATATCCAGTCCAATCTCCCGTGCCCTCAAAATCCCCGGCCTGTTGATCGCGGGTATGTAGGGCTCACGGCATATCCAGTAAGGATCCAGGCCCAGCAGCAGGTGTGTCATGGTGGTGTTGCCTGCCACAGACGCCCCCGCCATAGTTTCTGTTTTGATATTATGCTTCTTCCTCAGGCCTGCAATTTCCCTGTTGAGCACTTCAAGCAGCATGGACTTCAATTCTTCAAGCCCACCGTCCTGGCACGCGAATTGGATCCTCGTGAGGATATCCAGGCCCACTTCCACCTGTGGATTGAGCAGCGATACCTCTTCGAGAGCCTGACCTTCCAAAAGGTCCAGGAGCTGGAGGACGATTGTGGCACTGCCCAGGTCAATGGCCAGGCCGTACAGGGTCCTTGCACCGCCCGGGGGCAACAGCTCTACCAGGCGCCAGGTAAGGCCGTCCTCGTAAGCAATCCCCCAGACATCGTATCCATGGTCCCTGAGAAAAGAAGGGGCCTTTTTCATGAGAGAAAAATCCATGCGCACCTTCCCTGCTCCGAGTGCCTTTTTCGTGGCCTTGATGACCCTGTCCACGTCCGCGGTATTGTCCTTGAGGCTGGGGGGTGTCAGGGCAGGTTTGAGAAGTCGGATCCAGGTATTATCTTTATCGTGCAAGCCGCGCATTCCTTTCCTGTAGATCTTTCCAGTGCGACCGACTCTAGACCGAAACAGGCAAAAACACAAGGAAGAATCGGTCGGGATGGATC
>JAFDIC010000089.1 GCA_019308525.1 Deltaproteobacteria bacterium | reverse complement strand
CAAGGAACACCTGTCAAGGGAGGGGGCCGAAGGAACGCTTATGACAGGGAGTGGTCCCAGCGTTTTCGGTGTCTTCAGTCAAGAGGAAGAGGCTGCCTCGGCAGCGGAGAAGTTGCGTGAAGATGCGTTAGGTGAGGTGTTCCTGGCCACGGACTGGAGACCCTGAACCTTGAACTTTGAACCCTGAACCTCCCCTGCTACAAGACGGGAGACCATTTTCGGCGGAGTTTTGGGTAAGGATATGGATGGGGTGTCGTCAAGCGGTAAGACACGGGCCTTTGGAGCCCGCATTCGGAGGTTCGAATCCTCCCACCCCAGCCATAGAATACGGGCGATTCAAGGTTCAAAGTTCAAGGTTCAAAGTTGAAGGTTCAAAATCAACGAGGGGGCAGCCCGGTACCCGAGCCTGGCGTTGGGGGCTTCGCCCCCTTGTAGGAGCCACTTTCAGTGGCGATCTCGAGGGAAGTGACGAGTAACTGATTACTAACGACCGATGACCGACGACGGACGACCGCCGTTGTGGCTTGAACCCTGGACCCCCTGATCGCAAGGAGAGTCCTGGTCCTACGAGGTGGTGATAGAGCCATGAAACTCTTTGGTGGCAACTCAAATCCCGACCTTGCAAAGGAAGTGTGTGACTACCTGGGCGTTGAGCAGGGAAAGATTCTGGCCGGCACCTTCAGTGACGGTGAAACCCAGGTGGAAATCCGTGAGAATATAAGGGGAATGGACGTATTCGTCCTTCAATCCACCTGTACCCCGGTGAACCACAATCTGATGGAGCTTCTCATAATAATGGATGCCCTGAGGAGGGCCTCTGCGGAGCGAATCACCGCGGTCATACCCTATTACGGTTACGGGAGGCAAGACCGTAAGGTAAAACCAAGGGTCCCGATCAGTGCAAAGCTCGTAGCGGATCTCATCACTGTGGCAGGAGCGACGAGGGTGGTCTCCATGGACTTGCACGCGGGTCAGATACAGGGCTATTTTAACATACCCGTGGACAACATCTACGCTGCGCCCATATTGCTTAAGTATATCAGGCAAAATTTCAAGGACGACATGGTAATCGTGTCACCGGACGCAGGAGGCGTTGAGAGGGCAAGGGCCTTTGCCAAACGGCTCGAGACTTCCCTGGCGATAATAGACAAGAGGCGAGATGCTCCAAGCATAGCGGAAGCCATGAACATAATAGGTGAAGTGGAAGGAAAGACGGCAATAATACTGGATGACATGGTCGATACCGCGGGCACCCTGACCCAGGCAGCCGAAGCAATAAAGAACAGGGGGGCCCGGAGGATCTATGCGTGCTGCACCCACCCTGTGCTCTCAGGCCCTGCCATAGAAAGGATTGAGGCATCACCCATTACGCAGCTTGTGGTGACAAACACGATTCCCCTGAACGGCAAGGCACTGAACTGTCCCAAGATAAAACTGCTCTCCGTGGCGGAATTGCTTGGAGAGACGATCAAGAGGATAGGGACCTCTGATTCGGTAAGCAATCTATTCGTATAGGTAAGGAGGTTGCTTTCAGGAGCCCCGAAAAGGGGTATTTTTATTTGGCTTGTGAAATTTTTCGTTATGTGTTATAAAAAAATTTTGATTGGTTACGGGCGCGTCTGGGGCGGCGCTCTCGATTGGCGATACCCGGCCAATGTCTTGGGCAACAGGGGTTTTCTTTTGTATTGACCCACTGTGGGGGTTATGCCTTGGCCTGGAGGCCGATTTGTCGCCAGGGAAGCAGAATCTATACTGTGGACCAAGACCTGCAAGTTGGTGGGCAGCCATTGGAGTGGAAGGAGACATTGAATGAAACAGGTGACATTGATTGCCAGAGTAAGAGAGGAGAAGGGTAAGTCTGCGGCAAGGAACCTCAGGAGAAAAAAAGAGGTGCCTGCCGTTTTCTACGGGCCTTCCAGGGAGCCTGTAATGCTTGCCGTAAAACAGTCTGACCTCAGGGGTGTATTAAGGCAGTCCACCAGCGAGAATATCCTCCTTGAGTTGAGAATCCAAGGGGACGGGGATCGGGGCAGCGCCCTGGCAATGCTCAAGGAGCTACAGACGGATCCCGTAAAGGATGTGTTTCTACACGCCGATTTCTATGAGATTTCCATGGATAAGGAGCTGACAATAGATGTACCCATAGTGCTGGTGAATACCCCGATGGGGGTTACTAACGGAGGCATCCTCCAGCATGTGAAGAGGGAGCTGAGCGTGTCCGGACTACCTGACAAGCTGATCGACACCCTGGAGGTGGACGTTTCAGGGCTTAATATAGGGGATTCTCTTCATATTCGAGACATCCAGCTCCCCGAGGGGTTAAGGGCGCTCGAAGACGAGAATCTTACTGTGGCGGTGGTCGCCGCCCCGAGCGTAACCCCCGGCGAGGAAGTCGAGGAGTTGGAGGCCGAAGCGGAGGAGGCTGCCGAGGAAGAGGGCGGAGAGACGGAGGCAAGGCAGGATTCAGGGGACCAGTCTTGATGCCTTCGGAAAAGGTCTGAAAGTGCTCATTTCTGTCATTCTTGCCCCGCATCTTAGGTGCGGGATAAACTCCAGCAGGAACCCAGTAGTTTCCAGGGCTTCTGGATGCCCCCGGATCGCAAGTCCGGGGCAGGCTTATCAAGTCCGTCAGGACGGTTTTGGGACCTTTTGCGAGCCTGTGAAGTTTCATAGGAGCCGATTCGGTCCTGCCTAGAAATCCTCGAGGGGCGAGCAGTTCCTTCTTTGGTTTGGTCCCCCCCGCCAAGGACCACCTTTTGGGAAGAAAGCGAGACCGAGGGAAAGGGGGTGAGTTCAGACAGGAAAAGTGTACTTGATTTCAGGCCTTGGGAACCCAGGCCCACAATACAGGGATACCCGGCACAATACCGGATTCAGGCTCATCAGTCTCCTGGGAAAGACATCGGGCGTCCGTTTGACGAGGAGGTCATTCCATTCAAGGAACACGAAGGCCATTATCGAGGGAAAGGAAGTCATCCTATTGTGCCCGATGACTTACATGAACCACAGCGGGAGGGCGGTAAAGGCCTGTGCGGAATATCACGGCATAAGGCTGGAAGACATCCTTGTCGTCCATGATGATATTGACCTTCTCCTCGGAAAGCTCAGGATGGTAAAAGGTGGAGGGCCGGGCGGACACAGGGGGGTCCTGTCCGTGATTCATCATCTGGGGACGCAGGAATTTCCAAGATTGAAAGTGGGAATCGGACGTCCCGGGCACGGGGTGGCAGTGGAGGATTATGTGCTGATGCCCTTTTCCGAGGAGGAGGAAAGGATTGTGGAGAAAGTTCTCCAGCTCGGCGTGGAAGCATGCCGGCTGTTTCTTTCAAGGGGTATTGAATATGCAATGAACGTTGTTAACGGCCAAAATCTAGCTATTGAGGAGGTAAGAAACTGATGCAGGGATTAACGGTTGTCGCTCCCTTTCTGGGGATTCTAGGATTGATTATTGCTTATCTTATCTATCTGTACGTAAAAAAACAGCCGAACGGGACCCCGATCATGCAGGAACTGGAGGAGATGATACACACGGGTGCCATGGCATTTCTGAGGAAGGAATACTCGGTACTGCTAATCTTTATCGTGGTCGTATTCTTTCTCCTGGGGTTCGGCATATCTTGGAAGACATCCATAGCCTTTGTGACAGGGGCCTTCTGCTCTATGCTTGCGGGTTACTCGGGCATGACCGCTGCGACCAGGGGAAATTCCCGGACGGCCGAGGCTGCAAACAAATACGGGCAGGCCAGGGCCTTGAACGTATCCTATTTCTCGGGTTCGGTCATGGGCCTGGCAGTAGCCAGTCTTGGACTCTTGGGGCTTGGTTTTTGGTTCCGGGTGTACGGGGGTGATCCGGAAACGGCCCAATACATCAATGGATTCGCAATGGGGGCAAGCTCCATTGCCCTGTTCGCCCGCGTTGGCGGCGGCGTTTACACCAAGGCCGCGGACGTGGGCGCAGACCTCGTGGGCAAGGTGGAGGCAGGAATCCCCGAGGACGACCCCCGCAACCCCGGAGTCATCGCCGATAACGTAGGTGACAACGTGGGAGACATAGCGGGCATGGGGGCGGATATATTTGAGTCCTATGTCGGTTCTGTGGTGGCAACCATAGCCATAGGGGCGACACTTACGATCGACCCTGAATTCTTTAACAAATTTCCTGTCTTGAGCGGAATTGATCCGGTGACGATAAAGCTCAAGTTCATGGCGACTCCCATACTGGTTGTAATGGTGGGGCTGCTCAGTTCCTTTGTGGGGGTGTTTTCCATAAAGCTGTTTCAGCGGGGAAATCCGGCGGCGGCCTTGAGGTATACGACATTTGTGGCGGCCGCGATATTTGTGGTCCTTACATCTCTGGTGATCAAAAACATGGGGATGCCCTGGGGCGCCTTTTGGGCCATATTCTCCGGTCTGCTGTGCGGAATAGCCATAGGGCTGCTGGCAGAATACTACACTTCCGGACCCCCCATCAGGCGGATAGCCGAGCAGTCCCGAACCGGGCCGGCGACAGTCATTATTGCAGGCCTGGCCGTGGGCATGCAATCCACCTATCTCCCTATCCTCGGGATCTGTGTCGCTACCTTCATAGGTTTCAAGACTGCCGGAATATACGGGATCGGACTCTCCGCGGTTGGAATGCTGGCCACCGTGGGTGCGACAATGACTGTGGACGCCTACGGGCCGATCGCAGACAACGCTGGGGGCATCTCCGAGATGTCGGGCCTGGGACCGGAGACGAGGAAGATCACAGACAGCCTCGACGCTCTGGGCAACACCACGGCCGCCATAGGCAAGGGGTTTGCCATCGGGTCCGCGGCACTGACCGCACTGGCATTGTTCGTGGCCTTTACCCAGGCTGCTGGTCTCGCCACGATTGATATCAAGAATCCCATGGTGGTGATAGGGGTCTTCATCGGTGGCATAGTGCCCATGCTATGTGCTGCTTTGACAATGACGTCCGTGGGCAAGGCGGCCTTCAGCATTGTCGAGGAAATCAGGCGCCAGTTCAGGGAGATACCCGGACTCCTGGAAGGGAAGGAGGGCGTTAAGCCTGATCCTGCCAAGTGTGTCTCAATTGCCACTACCTCGGCATTGAAGAAGATGGTGGCACCTGGCCTGGTGGCGGTACTGACTCCGGTGGCAGTCGGGTTTCTCCTGGGGAAGGAGACGCTGGGAGGCATGCTGCTGGGGGCCACGGTCATGGGTGCGTTCCTCGCCCTTTTCATGGCAAACGGCGGGGGCGCGTGGGACAATGCCAAGAAATACATAGAAGAAGGGCACCTGGGAGGCAAGGGTTCTGATAACCACAAGGCGGCGGTGGTAGGAGATACCGTTGGGGATCCTTTCAAAGATACATCAGGCCCTGCCATGAATATCCTGATAAAGCTGATGTCAGTAGTTTCCCTGGTTATTGCTCCAATACTTCCTGCGGTGGGGTTGTTTTTGTTGATTTGATCAGACTCGACAAGCTCGCAAAAGGGTTCGATTCATAGAGAGGGGCCGCCTGAAATCTTGACAGAGGCAATATTCTCATTTTGTCCCAGTCGCGGTTTGTGAGCCCAGGAGTAGTTGTCAGGCAGGCGACAATTATTAACTCCAAAGGGTATTCATTGAGGGGAGTGGTTGAAAATGTTCAAGAAAGGTGATTTGGCCGTTTATCCAGCACACGGCGTGGGGGTTATCGAGAGGATAGAGAGCCAGGAAATTTCCGGGGCGAAGCAAGACTTTTACGTCATGAGGATACTGGACAGCAACATGATAATCATGATTCCCACCCAAAACGTAGATAGTGTTGGATTGCGGGAAATCATCGCCCAGAAGGAAGTCCCCAAGCTTTATTCCATCCTGAAGAAAAGGGATGTAACCGTGGACAACCAGACCTGGAACAGGCGATTCAGGGAATACATGGACAAGATAAAGACGGGTTCGGTCTTTGAAGTGGCGGAAGTTTACAGGGATCTCCTCATGCTCAAGCTGGAGAAGGACCTCTCCTTTGGGGAGAGGAAGATGCTGGATACGGCCAGGAATCTCCTTGTAAAAGAGATTTCCCTTGCGAAGAATGTTGAAGAGAAGCAGGTGGAAAAGGATTTGGACAGGATATTCTCCTAGGTCTCTTCCGGGAGATTTGCCTGTCATGGGGAGAGGAAAGGAAATTCAAGAGAATATGGGAAGCCATCAAGTCTGGGGTGAGAAAGCAGGGAACCAATATCACCTATTTCGATGTTCGGGATGAGGAGGCGGGTCAAAGGATCGATCTGTTCCTCGCCGAAAGGATGCAGGACCTGTCCAGGTCCAGGATACAGGGGTTGATCAGAGATGGGTCAGTAAGCGTCAATGGGAGAGCCACGAAGAGCAGTTATGCCGTCAGGGCGGGGGACAGGATAAGCGTACGGGAGCCTCCACCCGAGGACTCTGTTCTGAGACCTGAATCTGTATCCTTTGAAACCATTTATGAAGATCCGTTTCTCATAGTCCTCAACAAGCCTGCGGGAATCGTGGTTCATCCCGCACCAGGGCACAGCGGAGGAACCCTTGTCCATGGCCTTCTGAGACACTGCGATGATCTGTCCGGAATAGGCGGTGTAGTGAGGCCCGGGATAGTGCATCGTTTGGACAAGGATACCTCGGGGGTCATGGTCATAGCCAAGAACGATAGGGTTCATGACCTTCTCTCCCAACAATTCAAGGCCAGAAGGGTAAGGAAGACCTACTTGGCCCTCGTTCATGACATACCAGAGGTCAGGCACGGAGAGGTTGACCTTCCCATCGCCAGACATCCCAAGAGGAGGAAGGAGATGGCAGTGCAGAGGGGAGGCGGCAAAAGGGCCATAACAAGCTGGGAGAAACTCTCGGAAGTTGGGTCGAAATTCTGCCTCCTGGCCGTATCCCCCAAGACGGGGAGGACACATCAGATTCGAGTACACCTTTCCCATGTCGGGCACCCCGTGGTAGGGGATAAAGTTTATGGTTACGGGCAGCAATGGTGGAGGAGGAATTTCCCCGGGGACAGACAAATAGCCAAGATGGTCAACAGGCAGATGCTCCATGCGGCCGTTCTGGGCTTTGTTCATCCAGATTCGGGAGAATATTGCGAGTTTGAGGCCCCGATGCCGGAAGATATGAAAAATCTTATTGAGACCTTAGGCGGGGCCAGTCGGCAACAGCCAGTTGGGGAAAAGGCCCACTGCTGAAAGGGGCGGAAACGAGGGGCGATGCGGGTGACGGGAGGGGGAGAGAGCCTCCGGGAGCGCCCCCTTTGCCTGATTTTGGGCTATTATGGATTGGACACGGGAAAGGATGTGGGCAACGGGACGAAAAGTCTTGACAAAGGGTGCAGATGGCTTATATTTTAAAAAAAATTAACGCCCACCTGCCTAGAAGCTAAAAGAGAATTTTCGGCTAAACCAGGGGCGTGAAACACTGTTTCCTTTGCCCCGGGCGAATTGCCTGAATCCGAGTCCCGAATAACCACAGAATCCCCCTCGGTCGAGGAATAATTCGGCAAAAGCAGTTTGGGCCTGGAAGTTGGTCTAGAGGAATTCAAAAGATAGACAAATACTTACTCTAATGGGGATCAACGGTATTCTTGCTGCGGCCTCTTCCTCAAGTAACATACAAGGGAACCAAGTCCCATTCAAATCCACTCTGAAGCGGAGTGCCGCAATTTTCCTGACACAAGGGAGAGACCTTTCCGGGTGCCGGCCTTCAAGGGGTCACGATAGGATGCCTGGATGGTAGAACGTATTGAGGTTTGGCTGAGGTTATTGCTGGGTATTAAAGTACGTTTGCCCTCGACGGCGGCACCGTGGAAGGCTGTTGAGGAAGCCCCGAGTAGTAACTGCAACGCGGTTTGCCTTGGAGAAAAGCACCAGCCATCAGGGTTGCCTCACCAAAGAACATAAACAATTATCCCCTCTTTTCATGGGAGTTAAGGAGATATCCTTAAACATACCATTGGAAGTATGAGGGAAATGGGAGACATGATAATGAACCTAGTAGAACTAAAAAAGATGAAGATCAGCGAACTGACGAACATGGCGAAGGATTTCGACATTGAAGGGGCGTCCGGTATGCCCAAACAGGACCTCATTTTTGCCCTGTTGCAGGCGCATTCGGAAAAGAGCGGCCTCATATACGGGGAAGGGGTGCTGGAGATCCTGCCGGACGGTTTTGGTTTTCTCAGGGCGCCGGACTCCAATTACCTGCCCGGTCCTGACGACATATACATTTCTCCTTCCCAGATAAGGCGGTTCAACTTACGGACAGGAGATACCGTCTCAGGGCAGATCAGGCCTCCAAAGGACTCCGAGAGGTACTTTGCCCTGTTGAAGGTGGAGCAGGTCAACCACGAGGACCCTGAAATATCAAGAGACAAGATCCTTTTTGACAACCTCACGCCTCTCTATCCCCAGGATAGAATAGTGCTTGAGACCACGCCTGATAACTATTCCGCCAGGATCATGGACCTCTTGACGCCGATAGGAAAAGGGCAGAGAGGGTTGATCGTTGCTCCTCCCAGGACAGGGAAGACCATGCTGTTGCAGAACATAGCCAACAGTGTCTCGGCGAACCATAAGGACATCCACAGGATAGTGCTTCTTATCGACGAAAGGCCGGAGGAAGTAACGGACATGCAGCGGAACGTGGATGCAGAAGTGATCAGCTCTACCTTTGACGAGCCCCAACACAGGCATGTCCAGGTGGCGGAAATGGTTATCGAGAAGGCAAAGAGATTGGTAGAGCACAAACGAGATGTGCTGATACTCCTGGATAGCATTACAAGGCTTGCGAGGGCTTACAACGCAACGGTTCCACCCAGCGGCAAGATCCTCTCAGGTGGTCTGGATTCGAACGCCCTCCATAAGCCCAAGCGTTTCTTCGGCGCGGCAAGGAACGTTGAAGAAGGGGGAAGCCTGACCATAATCGCCACCGCGCTCATAGAAACCGGAAGCAGGATGGACGAGGTGATCTTCGAAGAGTTCAAGGGTACGGGCAACATGGAGATCCATCTCGACAGAAAACTAAGCGACAGGAGGGTGTTCCCGGCCATAGACATCAACAGGTCTGGGACCAGAAAGGAGGAGCTGCTATTGGATGAGCCTGACCTGAACAGGATATGGATTCTTAGGAAGCTACTGGCTCCCCTAACGCCGGTGGACAGCATGGAGTTTCTGCTGGACAAAATGAAAGGAACCAAGAATAATAAAGAGTTTCTACAATCTATGAGTGAATAGGAAGGGTTTTGAAGATGAAGGAAGGGATACATCCGAAATACCACAAGGCTACAGTGCACTGTGCCTGCGGCAACGAGTTTGAAACAGGCTCTACTCTGAAGGAGATCAAGGTAGAGATTTGTTCCAAGTGCCATCCATTTTTCACGGGCAAGCAGAAGCTGGTGGATGCGACGGGAAGAGTGGAGCGTTTCAGGAACAGGTACGCAAAGTTTGAGAAGAAAAACGAGTCTACCAGTTAGCTCCCCTCCAAGCCTTTTGTTCCTGACTCCTGAATTCTCCACATCGTCGGTTGACGCGAGCTGTGGCCACATTTTCAGGGGAGCCAAAAGCCGGTCCCTCTGAAGGGGGATGTTTATGCTTTTTGCGAGTTGCTGATGCTAGAAAAGATAAGGGAAATAGAGGAAAGATTTGAACAGCTTGAGGGCGAGCTGTCCAAACCCGAGGTGATCAAGGACCAAAAGCTCTACCAAAAATACCTGAAGGAACATGGGCACCTGAGCCCTATCGTGAATACCTTCAGAAAATATAGATCCTTGGAGGAAGAGATAGAGAACAACCGTTCTCTGCTCGATGACCCGGATCCCGATATCAGGCGGCTTGCAAAGGAAGAGATCGAGAAGCTAAAGACAGATCTGGCGGGGGCTGAAAGAGATCTCAGGCTGCTGCTCCTTCCAGAGGACCCTAGCGATGAGAAGAACATTCTTCTGGAACTGAGGGCCGGCACGGGTGGGGAAGAAGCGGCTCTCTTCGCCGCCGAACTCTTCAGAATGTACGCAAGATATGCAGAGATGAAGGGATGGAGGACTGAAATTCTGAGCCAAAGCCCCACCGGTATGGGCGGATTCAAGGAGGTGATCTTACTGATCGAAGGCGACAGGGTATACAGCCGCCTGAAGCATGAAAGCGGGGTACACCGTGTGCAGAGAGTTCCACAGACAGAGGCCCAGGGTAGGATTCACACTTCCGCCGTCACCGCGGCAGTCTTGCCGGAAGCAGAGGAGGTGGATGTGGAGATCAAACCGGAGGACCTGAGGATCGATGTATTCAGGGCCTCGGGTCACGGCGGACAACACGTAAATGTGACTGACTCGGCCGTCAGAATCACGCATCTCCCCACGGGGTTGGTGGTGACGTGCCAGGACGAGAAATCACAACACAAGAACAAGGCAAAGGCAATGAAGGTCCTGCGTTCCAGGCTCTTGGACATGGAGCAGAGAGAGCAGCAAATGAAGATATCCCAGGAACGAAGGAACATGGTGGGGAGCGGAGACAGGAGCGAAAAGATAAGGACCTACAATTTCCCCCAGGGCAGGGTTACTGATCACCGTATTGGACTCACCCTGTACAAGCTTGAAGAGATCCTCCAGGGA
This sequence comes from Deltaproteobacteria bacterium, assembly GCA_019308525.1. The sequence continues at coordinate 316 of JAFDIC010000089.1, read as the reverse complement.
AATCTGGACATCCTCCTGGACCCCTTGATAACACACTTTCAGGCAGAGGCCCTGAAGGCGAAGCACTAGTCCCCAACCATGAAACCGAGAAAATGGACTATAGGCGAGCTCTTGAGGGTCACGGCGGAGTATTTGGCTGCCAAGGAGATAGATTCGCCACGCCTGAGCTCAGAGGTTCTGCTGGCCCATAATCTTGGGGTGGATCGGATAAACTTGTTTCTCAACTTTGATAAGCCCCTCAATGATGATGAGGTTTCCCGATACCGTAACCTCATAAAACGGCGTCTCAAGCGGGAGCCGGTCCAGTATATCACGG
>JAFDIC010000088.1 GCA_019308525.1 Deltaproteobacteria bacterium | reverse complement strand
CATGCCGTCTATGACCCCCTTCTGAAGTGAAATATAGTTGTCCGGCATGGGGATCAACATGGGGACTCCGCCAAGGGCCTTCACCTGCTCCGTGGGTGGGCCGCCTGTCATCCTTATCTTCAGCCCCTTTAGGTCTTCCAGCTTCTTGACCCATTTTTTCGTTGTGATCAGCATATAGGGGTGGCTGGTGTAAAGGAGCAGGACCTTGTTGTCTGCGAATTGTCGCTGGATGGAGGGAAATTTCTCATAAAGTCGCCACAGTATCTCGCTTCCCTCTTCGGCGGTCCTGAAACCAAGGGCAGGCAGGCTTATCACGTCAGCCAGCGGTGTCAACCCGGGCCAGTACCCGTGAAAACACCATCCCAGATCCGCCACCCCGTTCTTCGTGGCAACCCATGCGTCCTTGCCCTTGGTGAGCGTCTGGGCTGCATAGATCCTGATCTTGACTCGCCCGTTAGTCGCCTTTTCCACCTGTTTCGCCCAGGGAGCAATGGCATTCATGTGGCCCCAGCTCGTCTCAGGGTTCTGGGAAGTCATGTTGAGGGTAATGGTCTTGGCAAACACCTGCGAACCAAGCATCAACACGGCACAAACAACAGATACCAAGAAAAACAGCCCAACCTTCTTCATAGTACACCTCCTTTGGGTTTGGGTTATTGGAAATGCCCCCCATGCATTTCATTCCAGGTCTCCTCTTGTGAGGAGAAGAGGGGAGACGAAATGCATGAGGTGAACAAATACAATTCCTCTCCTACCGAAACATCATTCTTCACCCATCGCCTCATGCAGGATCGAGGGCGATCTCACCCAGGTAGCGCTCGTCCTCAGCCATTTCAAAGTCCAGACTCTTGCTCTTATAACCCCCGGCGGCAAAGCTGATCTGATATTTCGTCTTCCCGATGTTGTTAAATGCGAAGTCTCCGAAGAAATCCGTCTCTGTCTCCCGCCTGTAGCCATCATCCCCCTCAAGTACCACCTCGACTCCTTTTGCGCATTCGTCCCTGTCGCCGAATATCACGGTCCCCGCAAGGTGGGGTTTGGGCAATCCAACATACAGAACACGGGTCTTCAGTCCAAAATCCGGCCTGAAAGTCTCTGCCGCATTTTCCGCCAAAAACCTGGAAATCTCGCTTTCAGGATCATCAAGGTCGCCAAACACCATACAACTCGTCGGGCAGGTCTGTACGCATCGGGGCTCTTTCCACCCATCATCCAGCAGATGCGCACAAAAGGTGCACTTCTGCGGAAGGTTTTCTTGCTCGTTCCAGAAAATAACACCGTAGGGACAGGACTCCACCAGTTGCTTTTGACCCACCGCTTTGTCCGGATCAATAATTACGATCCCGTCCGGCCGCTGGTAAACAGCATCATTCTTGGCCTCCTTCACGCAGGGTGCATCATCACAATGCTGACACAGGGTCGGAATATAATCTACCCTGATTTTCGAGGGCGAGAGCACCCTTTCCACCTCTTCAATACCACGCCAGAAGTGCCCGAAGGTGGGCTGGGACTTTGTGATCGGGAGGAATTCATTGCCCACGTGTTCGTCTTTGCACGCAATCTGGCAGTTGTAACACCCTATACAATAATTGAGGTCAATAGCCATGGCGTATTTCGTCATATCATTCACCTCCTTCCCACTTCTCCACCTCTACCAGGCAGGAGTTGGGCGCCATGCCAGGGCAGTTTTTCGACATGAACCGCGCACTGGTCAGCTGGTTCGCCGTACCACCCCTGTCAATGGTCCTGGGGTCTCCAGGCTCACCCTGGGGATCATACCCTCCTCCGGAGCTGTAGGAATGAACCACACCTTCCCTTATGCGGGGAGTGACGGTTACACATACCAGGATCGTGCCACGATCATTCCAGACCTTGGCCAGGTCCCCGTCTTTCAGGCCCCGGGCCTCCGCATCCCTGGGGTTCATCCTCATCACCCAGTAACGGTAGCCGTTCTTCAGCCTCCTGTGATGGGGAATCTCTTCGTTCCAGCAGGATTTGCCGTCATGCTGGGAATGGAATGTAAAACGGGGGTGCGGACTTATCAACTGGAGGGGATACTTCTGGAGCAACTCCTTTGTTTCTGTGCCCTCCCAGGAAGGGATGTAGCGGGGAACAGGCGGCCTCTCATCGTCATCGGGGTCAAACCTCTTGAGACTCTGGGACTCAAACTCTATCTTCCCGCTTGGGGTCGCAAGACCCTTCCCGTCAAGGGCTGGGATATCCTTCAACTTGGGGCCCCAGTCCTTTGTATCTTTCGCCCTGTCTTCGTAAAACCACCTCAGCGCAGGCGTGGGCCTGTAATCCTCAGGCACCGGGACTATGTAATAACCCTTCCTCTCAAATTCCTCCCAGCTCATCACCTTTGAAAGATCTGTCACCTCAAACGTCCTCTTGCACCATTCGTATTCGCTCCTGCCCTCGGTATAGAGTTCTTCTATCCCCAGTCTCTTTGCCATGGCCCCGTAGATATTATACCTGGACATGGACTCCCCCAGGGGTTCGATGCATTTCTGCATGAAACAGATGACCCGGGCATTCGTGGGTGACAGGTGCCTGGAGTACCCGGAAATCCTCGCCCACTCCCCCATGTCATAATGCTCAAAGGTGGAGCAGGCAGGCAGAACAATATCCGAAAGCCTGGCCTCCGGCTCCGTCTTGTAAGGACACACGTTGAGGGCAAACTCCAGGTTGGGGTGGCGGTACATCTTTACCCACCGGTTCGTCTCCATCATGGTCCCGATGTAGGAGGCCCCCTGCCTGAAGAGCATCTTCACCCCGGTATATCCTTCAAAGGGGAACGTGCACTCTATGAACTGCTGTTCCGTGCTCTGGCCGTAGTATCCATACACCCCCCTCCAGGTCACCGGCGGGTTCATGACACATTCGGGAAGCACCGAGCGGCATATACGTTGCCGTATCTGGCTCCCCACAGGCCTGTCCGGAAACCCCCGGGGACCGAGCTCCATGCTCCCCGAGCTTCCCCCGCTTATCCCACCGTCTGCATAACCGGGGAAATAAAAATCCCAGTCCACAGGAGCTCCGCCAGTAGTTGAATAGACATTCACCCCGGGCTTCCCAAGACCCTGCATCGCCGCAAGAAAAACCATCATCCTCGTATACTCATGCCCATAGGATGCCCTGCCCGAGTTGGACATACCTGCCCTTCCACCGGGCGCCAGCGTAGTACGCACAGATGCCCACTCCCTTGCAAGGGCAATGATATCTCTTGCCTTGACCCCTGACTTCTCTTCCGCCCACCTCGGGGTCTTGGGCACCCCGTCATCTTCACCCAGCACGTATGCCTTCCACTTGTCAAACCCAAAGGTGTGCGTATCCACGTATTCCTTGTCATAGGTCTCTTCCGTGATCCACGTGAAGGCAATGGCAAGGGCAACACAGGTGTCAGTGCCGGGTCTCGGCTTGAGCCACTTATCCCCGTCTATCACAGCAGTGTAGTTGCAGAAGGGATCGATGAACACGAACTTGATCCCCAGCTTCTTCATATGAAACCGCCACAGGTCCGTCTCGTTCCACGCATAGTCCCCCGATGTCGTCGTTGGGTCAGAGGACCAGAACACTATCATGTCCGTATTCTTGAAGGTGTCTTCCAGTAAATCATAGGCCGGAGGTTGCCCAAGCCTCCAGTAGAACCCCCAGGCATGTATAGCCCCCCAGAAAAACCCTTCCCAGCTCTCAGGATTGTGATCCACCCAGGTGCACCCGAGAATATTCCAGAAACGCTCAAGGGCGCTCATGCGGTAGTTGATGGTGCCCCAGGAGTCATGGGAGGATCCGGTTACGGCTATTGCTGATGGCCCGTATCGTTTCCTGATACGGATGATCTCCTTCGCTATGATATCAAGGGCCTCGTCCCAACTGATGGGCTCGTAGCCGGAGATACCCCGGTTCTGGGGGTTCCTGTCGCCCTCCGGGTCAAAGTCCACCCTCTTTATGGGTGTGAGAAGCCTGTCCTTGGAGTACACGTATTGCTTGGACCCCTGGATCCAGCAGGAGATCCCGGCCTTGTTGGGCCGTGTGAACGTATGACCCCTGGCTTCAATCTTCCAGGGCGGGGCATCGTCCTCCCCGTACTCGAGGGGCAGGATGCGCACGATCTTCCCTTCTCTCACCCATACCCGCACCGGTCCGCTCAGGGTGCAATTCATGAATTGTTGCTCTCCCTTGGTGGTATAACTCATCTAGGATGTCCTCCTTTCTCGGCCTTGGCCTGCTTATCTTTAATAGATTAGGAGAAGTCTTTCCCATCACCCCTGGCAGAGGGGCAGCCTAAAATGGGCTGTAAAGCACCATCCTGGGCTGCTTCTCCATCTCTTTTGCCAGCTCATCGATTGCTCCGTATCTCATGCAGGAGGCCTGGCAGTGCTTGACGCACGCGGGCCTTTCTCCCTGCTTGGTCCTCTTGGCACACAGGTCGCAGAGATCCGTTGGAAAGGGCAGGTAATAGATGGAGGGTTTTTCTCCAAGGGTCTCCAAGATGTATTCCGTGACCTTGATCCCCAGCTTTCCGGCAGGGTAATCATGCTCCTGCTGGCAGGCCACCTCGCAGGTGTGACAGCCAGTACAGTAATCGTACTCTATGAGAAGGCCGTTCTTCGCCATTTCTACTTTCCTCCTTCCTCTATCTTTTCCAGGGTAACCAGCGTAGTCTTGTACCGCCCGCCACCGAAGCCGGTGCTGCTGTCCTGGGGCCCCGGAATCAGCAGGTTTATCTGGTAATCCCACACCCCGAAGAGATCCGGCTCAGGGCCCTTCATTTCCGGCATCCACCAGCCATGAAGGGTCTGGATATGATTGGGTTTTACGGTCAGGGTTATCTTGGCCTTCCTCTTGACCCTTCCCATGTCGTTCTTGATATAGATCCACTCTCCGTCATAGATCCCGTATTTCTTGGCGGTCTCCGGATGGATCTCCACAAAGGGATCCCTTTCCTTCTCTCTGAGCCATGGGATCATCCGGTGCTCGGAGTGGAAGTACAGGGAGGACCTTGCCCCTGTTATCATGATGAGCGGGTACTTCTTGTAAAGTTCGGGCGTGGAAACAGGGCTCTGGGCCGGTTCCACATACCTGGGGAGAGGGTCCAGACCCCAGCTCTCCAGGGCCTTGCTCCATAGCTCCACCTTGCCCGTTTCGGTGTTGAAACCCAGTTTGCCGTCCGCCCTGAGCAACCCCCTCTCGTGTCGCCTGTAGGGCTTGAAAGGGCCGTCCGGGGGCATCTCCCAGCACCCCTTATCCACCATCTCCGTGAAGGTCTTGTTTGCAACAGAGAGGCGGTCGTTGATGAGGTCAACAACGCTGTTCCATTTCACGCCCTCCGGGTTGAACCTCTTTGCCATCTCGAAATTGATCTCCCAGTCGGACTTGCATTCTCCGACCTGGATGACCTTGTGCATCACACCCAGGGGAGCCCACCAACTCCTGAAACTGTTCTTTTCCGCAAAGGTGGCCGCAGGCAAAACAATGTCGGCGAGGGCCATGGTGGTGGGATTGTGAAAGAGGTCCACGACCACGACAAAATCCAACTTCTTCAGCGCCTCGTAGTGGAGCTTGGCTCTGGCCGCCTGGCCACCCAGGATATTGGCCGTCTGGATCCATGCTGCCTTTATGGGATACGGCTTTCCAGTATCTATTTGCTCTATGGCCATGTCGGGCTGGGCCCATCCCCTGAAATTCTTCACGAAAGGGTACTCCTTTGTGCCAATGCGCTTCTCCGTGAGCTTCTTTACGAGGTCTTCCCCGTAAAGGGTGAGCAGTTCTTCCGTGGTATAGGGGTAGGTGGTGACCCCGTGGGAAGGTCGGGCTATCACGTTCCCGCCGGGGATATCCAGGTTCCCGGTGATGCACCAGAGGTGGGTGATGGCCTGTGCCACTGCGGTGCCTTCCGGCTCCATGTCAATGGCGAGCCCCCAGTGGATGGCCGCCGGGTTGCTCTTGGCATAGTACCGGGCGCTCTCTATGATCAATTCTTCCGGGACCTCCGTTATCTCGGCCACCTTGCTTGCCGGGTATTCTTCAACCCTCTCTCTCAGTTCATCGAATCCGTAGGTCCATTTTTCAACAAAATCCCTGTCATAAAGGCCTTCGCTGATGATAACGTTCAACATCCCAAGGGCCAGTGCACCACCCGTGCCCGGACGAAGCCTGAGGTGATACTTTGCCCTGGTGGTCAACCAGGTGTGACGGGGATCAACCGAGATGATCTCTGAACCCCGTTTCATGCAATCCACTATCCAGTGTCCGAAGAAGCCGTCGGGGTCGGTGGTGGTCGGGTTGTTTCCCCAAACTATGATTACCTTGGGCACTTCCCATTCCGGGTCATCATAGCGCTTCTCCAGGAACTGGGAGCAGTCTGCTACGGCAAAGTCACCCATGGTGACCTTCATGGCGGCAAGCCTGGGCGTATAGCAGGACTGACCCGAGAGGCCTAGCTGACACCAGTTGGGGCTGCCGAAATTATAGGCCAGAAAGGAGATTGGACCGCCTATGTCCCTGCCGGTGCCCTGGCAGAAGATCACGGCCTCCGCCCCGTACTTGTCCCTGATTTCCTTCAACCTTGTTTCGCAGGTATCAAAGGCCTCGTCCCAGGAGATGCGTTCGAACTTGCCTTCTCCCCGTTCACCCACGCGCTTCAACGGGTAAATGATGCGATCCGGGTGGTACACATACTGCTTCAGGGCCAACACCCTGGGGCAGGCCCTGCCCTGGTTCCAGGGGTGACTTTCATCACCTTCAACCTTTATGAGCCTGCCGTCTTTCACGTACAGCTTCTGGCCGCAGTTTCCGTGGCATCCCGCTCCTGCGGACCAAACCACAGTGGGATAGACCTTTACCTCGTCTTTGTCGTTCATTTGATATCTCCTTTTCCTCCCTGTATTAGATTCAAACAGCTCTTCGGCTCACTCTAGCGACCCACGGCGCCCAGCACTCTTACGTTTCCGTGCCATGGGGAATTATATCTCCATGGCGACATCGTAGGCAGATGCAATGGAGGACATCGCGTTGCCCACCTTGTCGCAATCGCCCACCGGGTAGACCTCCTTGACCTTGCCCTGGAGAGCGTCCTCAAGCTGCTTCTTGAGGGACCTGGCACCCACGCTGACTATCACCGTATCCGCATCCAAGAGGAAATCGTAGCCCGCCTTCTCGAGCAACATGCCCCTCTCATTGATCTCCCTCACCTTCACATTATTGCACACCCTGATGTTGGCCCTGTAGAATCGCTTCACAAGGTAACTTCTGGATGTAAAGCCCATTCCCGATACCACAGCCTGCCTTTCCGTAACAATGCTTACCAGCTTACCCTTTGATGCCAGGTATTCGGCCGTATCAACCGCCCCGTATCCGGCCCTACAGGCGTAGCTGTAAGACGAGTTAATACCTGTCGGGTCTCCATCTACAGGCCTCACTCTGGGCTTACAGGTGTATCGGCAGTGGTAGCTGCATGTCCATATGGCTACCCGGTCACCCACGTCCGCTTTGCCGCTCATGACGTCTTCCGCCGTCACCACATTGTCCCCGTTGATCCCCGGGATCTTCTCAGGCAACAGGGGGGATGCTCCCACCGCCAGGATTACGGCATCTGCCCGATTACCCTCTACCATGTCCGGGGTAAATTCCACCCCGAGTTCCAGCTTGACCCCGGCCTTTGGCAGCGCCTTCTCAAAATAAGTGAAAAGGCGCTCCACCTCCGTCTTTGAAGGGGAAGGGGTTGCCAGCCTGTATGCTCCCCCGAGCCTCTGGTCCTTCTCGTAAAGGACCACTTCATGTGCTCGCTTTGCAGCCACGAGGGCCGCCTTGCACCCGGCAGGACCGCCACCGACCACCACTACCTTCTTCTTTTCCTGGGCCTGTGGAAGGCTGTCTATGGGTCTTTCATCCATCAGGCCTGCCGCAGGATTGACAAGGCACGTGGTTGGAGCAAGCATCCACAGGACATCGAAACAGCCCTGGGCGCACCAGATGCAGGGGAGAATGTCCTCCGCCCTTCCCTCAAACAGCTTTTTCCCGTACTCAGGGTCTGCAATGTGAGGCCTGCCGACGCATACGAAGTCGGTCTTGCCCTGTTCGAGGATCTCCTCCACCATGTCCTCAGAGATCCTCTTGGCCACCATGACCGGGATGTTTACCGTCTTCTTGATACCTTCGGCCATGTATACCCATGAACCCCTGGGTGATGCCATGGTCTGATCATGCAAGTTGTGATCCGATTCCCGGAGTCCCGAGGAGATATTGATACAGTCTACCCCGGCCTTTTCAAGGGCGACTGCGATCATCCGCGAGTCGATATGGGTCACACCGCCTGCGGGGTAGTAATCATCCCCGTTGATCCTGACCAGTACGGGGTAATCCATGCCGCAACGCTTCTTTACTTCTTCCACTACTTCGCAGGCAAGCTTCAGGCCTCCCTCCAGCCCTCCGTACTCATCGGGCCTCGTGTTCAGCGTGGGTGAGAGAAATGCACTCATCAGGTACCCGTGGGCATAGTGGAGCTCAACAGCGTCAAACCCGGCCTCCTTGGCCCTGCGGGCACCTTCCCCGAATTTCCTCACTATCTCCTTGCATTCGTAAAGGGTAAGTGCCCGGGGCTCGTCGTAGAGGACCTGGGCGCTTGCGGCGGGGGAGCAGGAAACCGGCTGCGAGCCGCATATGGCCGTACTGGTCTGCCTCCCGGAATGCATGATCTGTAGTGCCACCTTTGTGTCGTGCTTGTGTATCTCATCAGTCAGCTTCCTGAGGGTAGGGATATAGCTGTCGTCAGAGACAGAGCAGTTCAACACAGACCTACCCATGGGATAATCAATGGCGGAGGCCTCGATGATAATGAGACCGGCACCTCCCCCTGCCCTCAAGCCGTAGTAATACACGGCCCGGTCCGTGAAATGTCCCTGGTAGGTGTAGTTCGTGCACATGGCAGGAATCACGAGCCGATTCTTCAGTTCCATGGCACCTATCTTTCCTGGCTGTGTGAGTAATCTTGGTTTCTCGCTCATGAGTCTTCTCCTATGTCCTGATGTCTAACATAATGCCGCTCATATTGCAATAAGTAGAAATCGTTCCTCTGGCTCCCCCTTCGCAGGCTAATCCTTTTCGAACTGCCTCTTGAGTTCTTTACGCATCACCTTCCCGTAGAGGTTCTTGGGTAAATCCTCCATAAAAACTATCCTCTTGGGCCTCTTGTACCCCGCCAGGTGTTGCTTGCAAAAGGCCTTGATTTCTTCTTCCGTTGCTCCCTTACCCCTCTTCAGCACTACGGCGGCCGTGACAGCTTCTCCCCAGTATTCGTCCTTGACACCGAAGACAGCCACCTGGGCTATTGCATTATGGCGGGCCAGGACTTCCTCTACTTCCCTGGGGAACACGTTCAGCCCCCCGGTTATGATCTTGTCATGTTTGCGATCGACCAGGAAAAGGTATCCTTCCTCATCCATGTACCCGATATCTCCCGTATGGAGCCATCCCCCTTTCATGGCCTCTTCCGTCTTTTCGGGCCGGTTCCAGTAGCCGCGCATGACCAGGTCAGAGCGGGTGATCACCTCGCCCACTTCCCCCGGCCCAATCACCTCGTCCTTTTCATCTACGACCCTGACCCGTACCCCAGGATATTCCCTCCCCGCTGATGCCAGGCGCTTCTCCCTGCCAGGGTCGCCGCTGGTAACGTGGTCCCGCCGACAGAGATGGGTGATGGTTATGATGGACTCTGCCTGGCCATAGGACTGGTCCAGTACCGGTCCGAATTTCTCCAGTGCCTCCTTGATCCTCTCAACCGGGAGGGGAGATCCTGCATAGGTTATCCTCTCCAGGGAACCAAAATCGAACTCCCTGAACCCAGGCTGGTCCATGATGGCTATGAGCATGGTGGGAACCACGGCCCAGTCCGTTATGGCCTGATCCTGGGTTTCCCTGAGGATCTTCTCCGGGTCAAAATGGCTGTGGAGGTAACAGGTTGCACCGCGAATGACAAAAGGCAAAATCCTCACGGATCCTGCGTGGCTCAGGGCTCCTGCTGTCAGGAACCTGTCCTCCATGGTAATATCGTACACGTCTGAAAGGAGGAACTGTGTGCACGTCATGATGTTGCGATGGGTGAGCATGATTCCCTTGGGGTCTCCGGTGGTCCCTGATGTATACCACAAATCCGAGAGGTCATCGAGGGTGACCTCCACCTTAGGCTCCTTGTCCGATCCCTTTTCCAGGAATTCTTCATAGCCTATGCCCTGGCCCTCCCCCTCCTGGATTATCCACTGGACACCATCGCTTATGGCCTCCGCGGTCTCCGCAAACTGGGGCCCGTGCATCAGGACAACGGCGCCTGAGTCCTCCAGCATCCCCTGCAACTCCGAGGGGGCCAGGCGGGCGTTGAGGCGAACCCATACCAGGCCTGCCTTGTAAAGGGCCAGGAAGGATTCCAGGTACCCGTAACTGTTGTGAAAGAGCAATCCCACCCTGTCTCCCTTCTTCAGACCGAGGGAGAGCAGGGCATTGGCCAGCTTGTTCACTCGCCTGTTCAACTCCTTGTAGCTTACTGCCCTGCCATCAATGACAAAGGCCGTGCGTTCCGGGAAATATCTAGCCGATCTCGTAACAAGATAACCGGCATTCATGGTTCTTCTCTCCTTCCACCGTTTCTGTCCATGTCTCCCCCCAAGCGCTGCCGGCGGCTCAGCCCTCTCCTACGCCTCCAGGATATGCACGGCAACTACTGCGGTTTCCCCTCCCACGTTACCGCCGCCGTTTTCAACAAGGCCTACGTTGGGGAGGGGTGAGACCTGGCGCTCCCCTGCCTCGCCCCTCATCTGCCACACTATCTCTGCCACCTGGGAAAGGCCAGTGGCACCTGCCGGGTGGCCCTTTGCGGTCAATCCACCCGAGGTGTTAACCGGCAGCTTGCCATCGTACCAGGTCTGGCGTTCTTCGAT
>JAFDIC010000003.1 GCA_019308525.1 Deltaproteobacteria bacterium | reverse complement strand
CACAAAAGAGTCTTGTTCGTTGCGACCCGTTACGCCCATCACAGGATAAGACAAGGCACTTATCATGGGCAAGAAAAGTCTACGGTGAAGAAAGAAGATGTGTCAAGGAAAAAGAAGAAGACTCTCGACCACTCCCGCAGGGCTAAAATGATAAAGGACATCAGGGTAGTAAAGATCATCATGGACGGAGAAATCGTCCCGGGCAGGCAGCCTTCTCCTTTCCCTGGAGGCAGTATTCCGCATTGATCTCGAAAAAAAAGCAGATCTATGGCCAGTACAGTTTTTTGGCCGCCTCGCGGAGTTCATCCCTGAAGTCAGGATGGGCCACGGCAATGAGTTCTTCACACCGCTGACGCAGGGATTTGCCCCTGAGCCGTGCGATCCCGTACTCCGTCACCACGTTGTCAACACAGTTGCGGGTCACGGTGACCGCTGTTCCGGCCTCAAAGGCGGGAACTATCCTTGAAGTCAATTTTCCGTCCCGCTTCTTTGCCGTGGATGGGAGTATTGTAATCCCTCTGCCGCCCCTGGAAAGGAGGGCCCCGTATGCGAAGGCCGTCTGCCCGCCCGCACTGCTGAAGATCTTGTGCCCTATGCTTTCCGCAGACACCTGGCCAGAGAGATCGATGCTGAGGGCTTGATTAATGGTCACCATATTGTCGTTTGCTGAGATGTTTCTTACGTCCCAGAGAAAGTCTACCTCGACCAGCCAGAAGAGGGGGTTGTTGCTGGCCCAGTCCATGTCTTCCTTGCTCGCCCCACCCAGTGTGGTAACGATCACCTTGCCGGGGAAAAGGGTCTTCCTCTTGCCGTTGATCACCCCTTCCCGCACCAGCCTGATAACACCCGGAGGAGTGGCTTCTGAATACCATCCGATGTCAGATTTTCCGTCGAAAAGCCCGAGTTCAACCAGCCGTTCTGTGACCCTGCCGATGCCGATCTGCACTGTATCTCCGTCTCTGATGAGCTCCGACACGTGACGTGTAATGTCCTTCATGTACTGTGCAGGCTCCCTTTTCTCCCTGCCGCCCAGGCTTCCGCTGGAGGTCACCGCGCCTGATTCCTGGTGTGGAACAAAATAGTCGATCTCGGAAACATGCACGAAGTTGTCACCATATGTTCTTATTAGTCGGTCGTTTATCTCTGCGAGGACCAGCTTGGCATTCTTGATGTGCTTTTTCTTGTTCCAGAGCGCTGCTCCGAAACTACAGAACCCTTTTTCATCCGGAGGGGAGACCTCTGTAATTACCACATCGGATTCCTTGAGCGTACCCTCACTCCAGCACAGGATGTCATTGATTTCAATATCTCCTCGCCTTTCGTCTATCATTTGTTGCGAGACCGAAGTCGGCATCAGGATGGTGATCTGGAAGAACTCCTCCCAGCCCGGTTCATACCAGCCGAAGTCATACCCGGGAAAGGGCTGAAATATCTTTACATCACGCAACTCCCCTATGCGGGATGCAATAGCCAGCCCTATGGAGAAGGCTTCTCGCCCGAGGGTAAAGGATACCCTGTCCCCGGGTTTGACCATCTGCGCAGCCTCCTCGGCAGTGATCAACTTTTTCTCGAATTCAGTCTCCCAGTCTTTCATAATTACCTCCAGGCCTTACAGTCTTTCTTTTCCCGTTCGCGAGCGCCTGCCTTCGCCCGGAAGGCGTTCTTCGAAAAGGGAACAGTCCCTGCCAGGTCAATCGGTTTTCTCTTTTCAGGAATGGTGCCGCAGGGACTTAACGATCGTTTGATAATAATATTTTGCGTGCCTTTGGTTGTCAAGGATATTCTCGGCATGTTTTCATCCCTGAATATCCAACAATTCATGTGAAAATAAAGCCCTGAAGCCCTGCCAGGGCCAGGCGCTCGTCCTCTTTGAAGGTGGCAATGGCACACCATCCGTCAGTTCCTCTGTACTTGTAACAACCACAGGGGGGTGGTGTGGATGTCATCAGCATGGGCCCCTCTAGGAGAAGCGAAACCGATGATCCCCGGTCCCGTAAGCGGCATCGCAGAGGGGTTTTGTCTGTCCATGACGCCTGTCACCCGGAGGGGAGTAGCTGTTCCTGGCCAGGTGCCCGGGAAAATCCCTACCCTCTGGTTTCGCTGGTCCTTTTGTCCATGAGGATCACCCTGTTCAAGCGGGCCTTCTCATGGCGAGGATTCAGGCGAAGGGCCATTTCATAGGCGGCCTCGGCCTCATCAAGATGCGACTCGTTGAAGAATTCGTTCCCCATACTGAGGTACAGGTCCGCTACCAGTTCCCGGTTATCCCAGATAACCCTGTAATGATTTGCGATATGACCCTTGTAACCGAAGCCCCAGGGCAGCACGTTCTCAACATCCAGGATCAGGCCTCCCGTTTCAATGACCGTTAATACGTGAGGCCCTTCACCAAAGGCGTCTTCCAGGTACAGGGCCTTTGCAGCTATATTATGCTTTAGGAGAAGGCTGTTGTAAAGAAGCGTCAGGCCAAGGCAATTCCCGACCACGAGGGTATCCTTGGATAGCTGGTTGCGGATCACGGTATGGAACTTGAAGGGACCGTTCTTTTTGTATCTGAACGGCTTCTCTCTCCATAGAAACCGGAAAAGTTTCTCTGCCTTTTCAACTGGGGAAGATGACCCTATTCCCCGGGTAAAGTCAAGGAACAACGAATGCAGCTGTTCCAGCTTTGCCAGATAATGGGCGATCTGTCTTTGGTCCCCAAGACCAGAAGCGATGAGAGCCTCTTTTGCCAGATCAAAGGGCATAGGGTCCAGTCGTCATCCCTCAAAGAATGAATCATTGATCAATTCTGCCAAGAGGATGCCTGGGGTATCAATCGGAAGAGGGAAGGGGTTTGGGTTCCTGCACCTCCATGTCCTTGTCGCAGCAAACAGGGTTCCCGTCCCCTGCCTTCGTGCAAAGCACTTCCGCCCCGCACACCCCGCACCTGTAACGCTTGCCTAGTTGGGCCATTTGTAAAAACCTCCCGATCTGTATCAAAAAATCTATCTTCTGAAGGTTGACGAACTCGTAAAAAGTTGAAAGTGCTCATTTCTGTCATTCCTGCCCCGCATCTCAAGTGCGGGATAAACTCCAGCAGGAATCCAGTAATTTCAAAGTCTTCTGGATGCCGGATCAAGCCCGGCATGACGGTTTTGGGCCTTTCTACGAAGCCATCAAAGGTTATTTCTTCTTGATCTCCATGGGCTGTCCACAGCACTTGAGTGTGCCTTTGCCGCCCCTGGTCACTATGAATTCAGCCCCACACTTCTTGCACACGTATCTTTCTCCAACCTTGTTTGCCAATTTCCTTTATGCCTCCATTCGTGTTCTATGGCTTGCACCGTTCAGGTCACGGGTCATAACCAAACGCAAAAACAATGCCTTTTCCAATCGTAGTCCTTCAACCAGGGGCAGGTCAAGTCCCCTGTTCAGCGCTTCTTTAGCATACCGAACCACCCTTTGATCAAAAGATGCTATCTTCTCAGCAACACCTTTCACCCTGTGAAAGAGTTCATCCCTGGGCACGACCATGTTGACGAGGCGAGACTGGTAGGCCTCCTCGGCATCTATCCACCTGTTGGTAAGCAGCATCTCCATGGCCATTGAACGGCCGATTGTCCGCGGGAGGGTCTGGGTCCCTCCTGCGCCCGGGATGATGCCAAGACCCATTTCCGGTAAGCCGAATTTCGCGTCACGTGAGGCGATTCGCAAGTCGCAGCACAGGGCCATCTCAACGCCTGATCCCAGGACATACCCATGCAGGGCCGCAATCAGGGGTTGGGGAAGGCCCAGAAACAGTCCCCAGACATCCCGGGCGAAGCGGACCTGGCGTGCTATCGCCGGAGAGGGAGCGGTGAGGAATTCCTTCAGGTCCGCGCCTGCGCAGAACGCCTTTTCCCCTGCGCCCTTGAACACCACCACCTTCACCTCGTCGTCATCCCTTATGGCGGTTAGAACCTCGTAGAGATCATCTCTCATCTGGACGTTATAGGCATTTAGCGCTGCCGGCCTGTTCAACGTTACATAGGCTATGCCTTCCTCGTCTTTCTCGTAGATCAATGTCTCAAAACCGCTGTCCATCCAAAAACTCTCCGCTATTTTCCTTCGAAGAGGGGCTTCCTCTTTTCCTGGAAAGCCCTTATGCCTTCAGTGCGGTCCTGGGTCGTCTGTATCAAGAAGTAGAGATCCGCTTCGAGACGCAATCCCTGCTCAAGTGTCAGGTCCATGCCCTTGTTTACGGCTTCCTTGGCGTAGGCCAGGGAGAATGGGGCCTTTGAAGCCATCTCGGTGACCATGTCCAGAGCGAGGCCTTTGACCTCATCATCGGATGCCAGTCTGTTTAGCAAACCGACCCTGTAAGCCTCCTGGGCATCAATAATCTGGCCGGTGAGCACCATCTCCATGGCCTTCCCCTTACCAATTAACCTCGAAAGTCGCTGCGTCCCTCCATCCCATGGGATAAGCCCCAGGTTGATATATGGGAGTCCGAAACTGGAACCACTGGTTCCGATTCTGACGTCACAGGCAAGGGCCAGTTCTAATCCCGGTCCGATGGCATCTCCCCGGATTCCGGCAACCACGGGTTGCTCCAAACCTGAGATTGCCCCGGCCATGGAAGGGAGCCTTTCACCTTTCGCCCGAACCTCACTTGCCCACTTTTCCAGCGCCTCACCGCTCATTGAAAGGGCGTTTTTTTCATGACAATACAGGAGGACCGCCCGTATCTCCCTGTCGGACTGAATATGGGAGCAGACTTCGGAGAGATCCTCCGCAAGGTTCAGGGCTGGCCCCGTGCCACTGATCCCGGTGGTCAGGCCCAGCAGAGCCATATGGCCTCTTTTCTCGTATTTCAAGGTGGATAGCTTCAACCTGTGCCTTCTCTTCCCCTATCATCTTCGACCCTCGTGGCCGAGCTTTCCAAGGCATACATGTGATCCATGCCAACTCGGGGTATTCCGACAATCAAGATCCTAAATCATAACAGCTCTGGATGTCAATTCCGGACCTCAGGGGGATTCACGGGTGGTGCTTTCCCTTGCTCCCTCAATGCGCCAGGGAATGTAAGGGAAACCTCTCCCGTCCTTGATAGCTCGGCCCGTTCAAGGGTTTCCTCCGCGCAGGAACCCAGGATCGCGTCTATCTGTACGCTGCCGCCGCCAGTTCTTTGTATCTCGCAAGAAGCTTGGGTGCTACTGTGACCCCCTGCTTCAGGCACATGTCAAGCCATACCTGTTCCAGGGGTTTCTTGGCCTTTTCCCACAATGCCTTTTGCTCTGGCGTGGGTACTATGACCTTTATCCCCCCCTTGAGCATGTTTCTCTTTTGCTTTTGCGCGTTCTCGACGAGCCCCCTGGTGCCTATTTCAAGTTGTTTTTCAGCCAGCTCCACCACGGGTAATTAGGTCTTGGGACCGCGAAATGTTGAACATCTCAACGGAAATCCGCATTTGCTGGAAATTCCAGGGGAAAACCGGCCTTGACAGGCTGTACCAGTAATGGTATCAAAAACAAACGATCATTAAAAGATATTTTGCTTTTTTTCAAGAAAAATTTCGAACAATGATCTGTTCCTGATAACACTCGCAATGCCCTGAGCTGTAAGGGTAACCAAAGGGCGGAGAGGACACCATGGCAAAGCGCAGTACAATGAGAGGGCGTGACTACATAGGTAACCTGGGTCTGGATGAAAAAGATCCACGAAGCGGCGGCCGAACTTACCATGACCTCGACGAGGTCATTGCTTCTCCCTTGGCCGAATGGAAGCGGCCCTGGTGGGTGGGGTGGGTCGATGAGCCTACCATGGAGGTTGACTGGAAAGGGATGGAGCGGTTTGATGCAACAAAGATACAGCAGGTATCATGGAAGAGGTACGTGGGGGAGGAGAAGGCACGCAAGCTAAACAAGGAGCGGGAGGAGAAATTCAAACAGTGGATCCTTGACAATAAGCCTGGGTATACGCTCAGGGAGCGGGCCCTTGACATATCCTACGGTCAGTCTGGCTCCGTGCCGGTCACTTTTCTGGGTACCTGGGCGAGCACGATCTCTGAAACGAAAGAGGAGGGGGATTTTTATACCAGGGATGTCACGACATCAAGGCTCCATGATCCTGCCAGGCCGAGGCCTTTGAGCCCGGAGGAACTCGGTGTGCCGAGGTACGAAGGGCCTCCTGAAGAAAACTCGCGCATGATTCGGGCTGCTCTCAGGCATTTCGGTGCGAGCCAGGTGGGATTTGTCGAGCTCGATGAGCGACATCGCAAATTGATATACGCAGTGGATGCCCTGGACGGAAAGCGCTTGGAGTTTGAGCCTGTAGACAGGGCTTATGAAACCGCGGAAAAGCGGGTTATCCCTGAAAGGGCGCGGTGGGTCATAGTCTTTTCCATCCAGATGTCGGAAGAGTTGATAAAGAGGAGGTCCGGGCTGGCACCCACGGCCTTTTCCAGTTCGGCGAGCGGATCCGCCTACGGCAGGGCCAGAAATATTATGGACAGGCTCCAGACATTCCTCCACGTCCTGGGCTACCAGGGGCTCATGGGGATGTGGTTCAACGGGCTTGGGATTGCTCCGGCACTGGGGATTATGGCGGGGCTTGGGGAGATGAGTCGCTTGAACAGGATGATCAGCCCGGAGTACGGGCCGCTCCAGAGGATTTTCAAGATTGTGACGGACCTGCCTCTTGCCCCTACCAGGCCCATAGATGCCGGGATCATGCGTTTCTGTAAAACCTGCAAGGTATGTGCGGAAAAGTGCCCCGTAGGGACATTGAGCCTGGAAACAGAGCCTTTTTGGGAACCGGTAGGGCCGTGGAACAATCCCGGCCACAGGACATGGTACGAAAACTCTGTCGCTTGCAGGACGTGGTGGTCTATCTCCACAACGGGTTGTTCTACCTGTTTTGCGGTGTGCCCCTTCAGCAAAAAGGACAAGTCCTTTATGCACAAGATCATCAAGGCCACCATCTCAAAGAACCCCGTTATGACTGGTGCTGTGAACAGCTTCATAACCAAGATGGACGGTGTGTTCGGCTACCAAAAGCAGAGGGATCTCGAGGCCTGGTGGCGATTGAATATGCCTCCCCACGGCGTCAACGATGTGAAAAAGACCCTGCTGGAATAGAAAGGAGATGCGAAGCCAATGTGGTGGTTCTTGTATGGATTGCTGATAGGGGCAGGGGGAATGAGGCTCCTGATGTGGGTATGGC
The DNA here is from genome assembly GCA_019308525.1 of Deltaproteobacteria bacterium. Next base: position 38,787 of record JAFDIC010000003.1, on the reverse strand, counting down.
AGGGAGGCCACGACGTTGCCTGGTACGCCTGGCCTCTAGGGGCTCTTGCCCTAGCACTTTTCGCCCTCGCCGGGCAGAATTTCGTTGCCTCTTACAAGGAGATGGAACCCCGGGCCGCGTGGATGGGACTGCTCTTCATAGGCCTTCCCGGGGCTGCAATCGCTGTTGCAGTCACGGTGCTGTTTTTTAAGGCCGGGTGACACCCCGACCTGCCTTCTCTTTGCAAGGCCCGGGTATCAACTTGAAGCACACCGTTCCGTGGCGTTCCCTACATGAGGTGGTAAGGGATGAAAGTGGATAGTATGGGAAAGGCCACGAGGGCTGCAACCACGAATACATCGGCAATAACGAAGGGTATTATCCCTCTATACATGGTCCCGACGGGCACCTCGGCAGATGCGGCGAGCCCGAACAGGTTTATGCCGAAAGGAGGTGTGACCATACCTATCTCGATCATCCTGCACATGATGACCCCCCACCATACAGGATCAAACCCCATGTCCATTATTATGGGGAAGAGGATTGGTGTGGTCAAAATGACCACCGCGTACATGTCAAAAAACATGCCAAAGAAAAGGAAGCTGACCAGGATAACGATGATGATGATCATGGGAGGCATGTTCATGGACACCACCCATTCGCTTGCGAGATTGGGGATGCGAGTATAGGCAAGAAAACGCATGAAAACAAAGGCGCCGATCAACATGACGATAATCATTGCCGTGTGACGGGCCGTGTCCATGAAGCAGAACTTCAGGTCTTCCCGGTTGAGGCGTCTTGTGAGCAGCCCTATGGCCAGGGCACCAAATGCCCCGACACCTCCTGCCTCTGTGGGAGTGAAGACGCCTCCATAGATGCCACCGATGACACCAATGAAGAGGACCGCCACCATCCAGGTATCCTTGATGGATTTCACTCTTTCCATCATGGAGAGGGGGGCAATGGCAGGACCCATCGCAGGATTTTGCCTGCACATGATGTAAATTGCGACGGCATAGGAGATGATTTCCAGGATTCCCGGAATGATTCCCGCCATGAAGAGCTTTCCTATGGAAACCTCTGTCAGGATGCCTATGAGGATGAAGGCCATGCTGGGTGGGATTAGCAGACCCAGGGACCCACCGGCGGCAATGCAACCTATGGCGAGCGTTGGATCGTAACGAAGCTTTTTCATTTCAGGGTAGGCGACCTTGCCCATTGCGACCGCAGTGGCGAGACTGGAACCACTTGTTGCAGCGAAAAGACCGCATGCCACTACCGTGGCCATGGCGAGCCCTCCCTTGATGTGTCCGACCCATGCGCGGGCCGTTCTGTAAGCATCTTCGCCTATACCGCTGCGGCCCACAAAGGTACTCATCAGGAGGAAGAGCGGTATGACCGCAAAGGAATAACTGTTCACGGTTTCGAAGGGGCTCAATGCCATGTTTGACAGGGCCTTGCCGGGTCCCAGTATGCCGATGAAGCCCCCGAAGCCGATGAGGGCAAGTGTTACACCGACTGGCACCCCTGCAAAGATGAAAACAACCAGGAAAAAGATACCGATCAGACCTATTACGGCCGGGTCCACCTCGCTTACCTCCTTTTCAGGCCCCAGAGAGATTGAACAAAGTGTAATAAAAGCACGAGAGTGAACAGGAGTGCACCGATGGCAAAGACAATTGAAACATATGATAGGGATATGCCTAGGTCGGGTGAGACACCACCTCTGCCCCTCATCCAGTACTGGACAGTGAGCCTCAACATCTGCCAGGTAATTATGGAATAGGCAACAAGGCTCAGGAAAAGGGTAATGGTGTTGATCACTTCCTGGGTTCGGCGCGGGAGCATGTCCACAACGAGGGATACTACGATGTGTCTGCGATCCTTTTGGCACAGGGCCATGCCCAGGGGGCCGGCAGCTACAAGCAACATCCCGATCAGCTCATAGGCACCGTATAGGGGCTTGTTGAACAAGTATCTTCCGCCCACGTCCACTACAGTAACGAGCATCATCAGACAGAGCGCAGTGGCCGAAAGAGCACCGAGCCATGTGCTTACCCTATAAAGTCCGCTTTCTATGGAGCCAGGTCCTTGCGCTGATCTGAGTTCTTCTGTTGTTTTCATTACTTTTCAGCCTCCAGGCTCTTGCATCGGTTATGCTGGCAAGAGGCATCCCCTCTCGCCCTCGGCACCGGGAAAAGCAGGATCAAAGGAACCGGGTGATCTGCATCAATCCTTGATTCGCGGGGCCTAATTGATATGTTCCCCAGCCCGCTTGGAAAAGGCCGGGGAACTGTTCCGGGGGCAGTAATGAGGTGCGTATCAGTCAAGAATCGGGATCTACTGCCTAAACTTTGAAGCAAGTTCCTTGTATCTTTTCAGCACTTTTGGTGCCACCTTGAGACCCTGTCTCTCCCTTTCAGCGAGCCATCGCTTTTCAAGGGGTCGAAATTCATTGGACCAGGCCTCCGCTACTGTCCCCGTGGGGACATAGGCTTTGACCCCGTTCTTGATCATATTCTTCTTTTGCCTTACAAGGTTATCATAGAGGGTCTTCGTGCCATACTCCATTTGCTCGTTCGCGAGCTTCATGACAAGGTCCTGAAGGTCAGGAGGCAGCGAGTTCCATGCCTGTTTGTTCATGACCACCGGGAGCGGGACGCGGCCTATGGTAATCTCATTCACGTAACCAGCCACTTCCCAGAGCTTGTATACACCCATTGCGCTCCAGGCCATGGCCATGCCGTCAACAACGCCTGTCTTGAGTGACATATAGGACTTTGGCGGTGCGATAGCGACAAAACTACCACCCTGGCTTTGGATGAATTCGCCCATGATCCCGCCTGCGCCGATTTTCATTCCCTTGAGATCGCTCGGTTTACGGACCGGTTTCTTGGTCAGGAGGTGATATGCGGCCAACTGGTTGAAGCACAAGACCTTCAAGTCCCTGAATTCCTCTTGTATTTCAGGAAATTCCCTGTAGAGGGTCATTATGGCCCTCCCGCTTGCCACGGTTGCTTCGGCAGTGTCGGGCCAATAGATGGTAGGGAGCATGGTGAGCGAGGTAAGGGGCAAACGCTTGGCAAAAGTCCTGACACTGAGATTGGTGATGTCCGCCGTACCTGCGATGATGTTTTCCCATGCCTGCCTGATCTTGAACAATGCACCATGGGGAAAGGTGGTAACCTTGATTCTTCCACCGCTGCGTTTGGTCAATTCCCGGGCAAACCATTCCCAGCCCGTAGTTGGTGGCACCTTCGCCGGCATTGAATAATTGAACCGCAGTTCAATCTGCCGGGAGAAAGCGGAATCCGGTGTAAGTGCCAAGAAAGAAATCAAAAATACTGACAAAACTGTAAGAACATACGCCTTCTTCATTTTTCCTCCCCTTTCATACTAAAATGTTGACAAAAATGAATCATGGATGAATCATGGCCCAGCCTGGAACCTGTTCTTCCCTTCTCCAAGGCTTGCTCATGGTTGTTTCCTGGCACAGAAAACATATTACGATACAAACCTGACTTATCTGTAAGACTTCAAAAGAGTTTCGGGGATTAGAGTGAATATGTTAAACGATCGTTTGATATCTTCTAATATTTTTTCATTAACCTTGTCAAGGAAAATGTGCATTCCCTGACCCCGAGCCCGGTTCCTATTGGGCCTTTGGCCTTCTATCAACTACTCTCTTGGATTTCACCTCGAACCTCGGGAGGGTGCCGGGCTCCTTTATTTCTATGACAGGTGTCAAGCGGAGATTCTCCCTGAACATTTCGATCATGTTCTTCTCTATGGCAGCTATTTCGCGGCTCGAAAAACGCTTGCCCCTATCCCGTTCAGCCTGAATGATCAATTCATAGTTTCCCCTTATCTTGTCAATGATGATCATGAAATCCCCACTCAGCCCAGGGCATCTTCTCACGATCTCCTCCACCATGGCAGGGAACAGGTTTGTGCCCTTGATCACGATCATATCATCCGTTCTGCCCAGGACCTTGATTCGAATAGTATTTCTCCCGCAAAGGCATGGCTCATCGACATAGGTAACAATGTCCCCTGTTTTGAAGCGGAGCACAGGCATGGTCTTGGAGGCGATATTGGTGATGACAAGTTCCCCCTGTTCGCCCGGCATTACCTGGTTCCCTTTGCCATCCAAGACCTCTGCAATGAGCATGTCTTCATTGACGTGAATTCCATCCTGGGCCATGCATTCTCCCCCTACGGGTACTCCTCCCTCGCTGAATCCATATTCGTCGTAAACCCTTGCTCCCCAAATATCTTCCAGCCTCGCCCTGGAGCCGGGAACCGCGCTGAGGTGTTCGCCTCCCGTATGGATGCGCTTGAGCGGGATCTCCTTTAGGTGAATATCTTCCTGTTAGGCCACATTGGAAAGGTGGGAGGCATAGGTGGGGGTGGCGCACAGGACCGTCACTTTCATGCTTTTCATAAGGTTGAGCCTTTCCTTGGAAGACGTCCCTCCTCCGGGAATTACCATGCATCCGATTCTTTCACAGGCATAGTGGGCGGTCCAAAGGGAGATGAAGGTGCTGTAAGGAAATGCAATGAGGGCCCTGTCATCCGACCTGATACCGATGGCAAACTTCATCCTGGCCATTGCTTCGACGGTATTGTGCTTCCAGTCTTTATAGGTATAGCAGAAGTTGCGAGGGTGAAACGTCGTGCCACTGGTCCTGAAGTATTTCACGATCTCAGTTTCCGGCACACACAAGAGGTCTCCAAAAGGAGGTTTGCTCTCCTGGCTTTCAGCAATCTTAAACTTGTCCGAGAAAGGGATCTTCTTGAGATCGTTGAGATCCTTAAAGTCACCGGGCCTTATGCGGCTTTTCCTGAACAGCCTCCGGTAATAGGGAGAACGACTTGAAACATAGGTGACCTGTTCCTTGAGCCTCTCCAGTTGAAGGACCCTCAACTCTTCCCTGGAAAGGGTTTCAATAGCACTTAAAAAGGAACCCATTGGGCTATGTTCGTCTTCATGGAGGTAAAGAGCTACTCTTGATTAAGGACCTGTTTGAGGCCCTTCGGACAATAACATAGATGCATATCCTGAGCCGGAATAATTTTTGTGCCGTGTTCCGTTTTTTCCGGGCCTTCCCGGACCCCGCCCAAACCAAACCAGGGCATTAGGGGAAGGGTGGGGCCCGGGGTTAAGGGTCCTTACCTTGCCGGAGGCGTGAGGATCTACTATTTCCAAGAGGCCGCCGCCATTTCCTTGAACCGGTTCAACACCGCGGGAGCTGCTTTGATACCCTGTTTTTCCCTCGCGGCGAGCCACTGGGCTTCCAAGGGCTTGAAGGCCTCTTTCCAAACCGCCTCTTGCTCCCCGGTGGGGGTGAAGACTTTCACGCCGTTTTGAATACAAAGTTTCTTGCCTTTGACACCACCTTGATACATGCCTTTAACGCTCATGGGGAATGATTCGTCCCCGATCTGCAAGACGAGCTTTTGTATGTCAGGGGGCAAGGAGTTCCAGGACTCCTTGTTCATCACAATGGGGAGTGGTACGCGACCCATGGTGACTTCACTTACATAGCCTGCCACCTCCCATAGCTTGTATATGCCCATGGCATTCCAGGACATGATCATTCCGTCCACTACTCCTGTCTTCAGGGACATGTATGACTTGGGGGGGACGAGGGCTACACCGCTGCCACCTTGCTGTGTGACGAACTTACCCTGGATTCCTCCTGCCCCGATTTTCATGCCCTTGAGGTCGCTGGGCCTGTAAACAGGCTTTTTTGAGATGAGATGATAGGCCTCTAACTGGGTGACCCAGAGAACCTTGAAGTCCCTAAGTTCCCTCTGAACCTCGGGGAACTCTTCGATAAGCTTCATGATGGCCCTTCCACCAGCAACAGTGCCCTCGACCGTGTTGGGCCACATGATAGTGGGCAGAAGGGTAACCGAGAGCAAAGGATAACGGGAAGCAAAGGTCCTTACGCTGATATTTGTTATATCTGCGGTTCCGGCAATGATATTCTCAACGGCCTGTCTGATCTTGAAAAGGGCACCGTGGGGGAAGTAGGTGACCTTGACTCTGCCGCGGGTCCTTCTTTCCAGTTCTCGGCCGAACCACTCCCAGCCATTTGCAGGCGGCATTTTTGCCGGCATGGAATAGTTGAATCTTAACTCTATGGGCTTAGACTTGGATTGGGCAAAAGAGAATCCTGTCAGCACAAGGGACAGGAACATTACGGCCAGGAAGACGGAGACGATTTTGTTTCTCACTGTATGCTCCTTTCTTCAGTTCTTGAAAGGTTGACATTTAGGTTGCTTTCAATTCTAGGAAAGTTGTTGATGACACCTCCTTTCTTCGATGTTTAATGAATGATCGTTTGCGCTCTCCGTAGGATTATTCAAAGTATGATGGTTTTGTCAAGAAAAACTTCCCTGTTCAAACACAGTGGTCCTCGCGTGTGATGACCCTGTAAAGATGAGGCCTTCTTGCCCGAATATAGCGGAAAAAATGCCTTGTGGCAGCGACGTCTTGCAGATTGATCGTACAGGTTATGATGGAAGGTGTATCGCCAGGCCCAAGGGCCCTGATCTTTCCCGTAGGGTCAATAACAGCGCTGTTTCCGTAACACACGGTCTCCTGTCCTTGCAGAACCTCGGTGCCTGCCTTGTTCACCGCACACACCCAAACGGAATTCGCCACGGCATGGGCCCTGAGCTCCGTGAGATAGATATCTGCCATGCTCGCCCCATCCTTGATGGCGGTGGCAGCCATGGCAACAGAAGGATTAAAAATGATCTCTGCTCCCTGAAGCGCCAAGATCCTGAAAGGCTCGGGAAAATGGCGGTCATAGCAAATGGTCAACCCTACTTTTCCTTTGTGGGTATGAAAGATTGGCCACCCGGCCCCTGGCGTGAAATAGAAAGTCTCGTTATACCTGCCGGGGTCGCGAACGGAATAGGGGATATGACTCTTTGAATAGCGCAGAGTACTGGTCCCGTCCGGAAAGACACCCTTGACAATCTCACCATCCGGCCCGAGTATTACGAGGCTGTTGTAATAGACTCCTTCAACAGGTGCTTTTTCGAAAATGCCAATGATCAAATGCATCTCGAATTTTGCAGCCATTTTGCCAAGAATTTCGGTGGTCGGGCCCGGTATTGGCTCAGCCCAGTCAAAGTATTTTTTATCCAACACGGCCCCAACATAGGGAATCGTCGCCAATTCGCCCAGTAAAACAAAGTCAGGCTTCTCTTTTTCGGCAAGACCTTCGATGATCTTGAGTAAGCCTTCTATGTTTTTCGCCTTGTTTTCGGAAGAAGGTCCTTGCTGGACAAGGGATACTTTCACCATTCGCTCCTTGCTCATTTCATCCGCCATCATATCCCCCCTGCTGAGCGCTTGCCCAATAACCCTTCTTTGACCAGCGTGTAGACACTGAGCTTGAAGGCATTGAGCGTTACACTCACATCTTCCTCATCATGCGCCGCTGAAATGAAGCCGTCGTAACCTCTGTTAGCTATGTGCACACCGTGCAGCGCCATGGCCATCGCAAGTAGACGGCCCACGGCAGGTGACCTCTCCTTTTCCTCGTTCAGGCAAATGAGTTTATCGCAGCGATCTCTCATGGCACACTCACCGAAATAGAGATGAAACACCGAAAAATCCCCGTAGGCGCATCCGGGTAAACCCATGTCGTCAATAATCTCCTGCATGCGATGGCGCAACGTCAGAGCGGTATCATTGGCCATCCTCTGGGGGCTTCCGTCCGCGATGATTCCAAGGGTCGTGATTCCGGCTGAGGCGCAAAGGGGATTGCCGTTGAAGGTACCCGTATGTGATACCCGTTTGAAGCGGTTCCAGCCCATGTCATTGTCCTTGAACTGCATGAGGTCCATTATGTCAGCCCTGCCGACAAGGGCCCCGGCGCCGGGCACGCCGCCTGTCAATACTTTCCCGAGACTTGTGATGTCAGGCATTATTCCCTTTGCCCCTTGAACACCACCCGGGGCATACCGGAATCCGGTCACTACCTCGTCAAAGTGAAGCAGAGTGCCGTAAAGACTGGTCAAATCCCTGATTGTCCTGTAAAAGGAAGGGGCAATACCGGTGACTCCTGAAAAGGCCCCAGCGGCCTCAACCATGAGCAGGGCCACGTCCCTGCCGGCCAGTGCCCTTTCAAGGACCTTTTCATCATTTGCGGGAATGACAAGGGTATTTTCAATGTCACAGGGGAGGATACCGGCAGACCCGGGCATCTCCCACGGCGGGTTGGTGCCGACCATGAGATGATCGGCAAACCCGCCGAAATGTCCCCGAAACTTGAGGATCTTTTTCCTTCCGGTAAAGGTCCTGGCCAGGCGCAAGGCAAGCATGTTGGCCTCGGTGCCGGAATTGGTAAATTCCACCTTTTCCGCACTCGGTACCAGGACTTTGATCTGCTCGGCCCACTGAACTTGAAGCTCATGGGAAGCCCCGAAGTGGGTTCCCTGCCGTGCTTGCTCCTCCAGGGCTTCGACCAGCGATCGATGCGCGTGTCCCAGGAGGAGGGCTCCATGTCCCCCTATGTAGTCCACGTACTCGAAACCATCAATATCCCATTCGCGGGAGCCCTTTGCCCGTTTGATGTAGATGGGAAAAGGGGAGAGAAACCACCCGTCATGGGAAACGCCTCTTGGCAAGGCTTTTTTCGCCCTCTCAAAGAGTTGACGGGACCTGGGGAACCTGGCGATGTAACGATCTATGGTGGAATCACCGGCCATTGTCTTTCCTTTCCGACTCCGGAAAGCAATCCGAGGAAGGGAAGAATCAGTTCCATCTCCAGAACGGGAGAGGACATCTCTCCCCCCTTGCCCCGGAGAAACGCATCCAGGGTATATCAGTTAGATGCCTGCCTTGAGGCTTCTGCTGCCAGTTCTTTGTATCTCTTGAGGACCATCGGAGCGGCTGCCTGGTGTGCTGCCTCTTGATATGACCCCCAAAGGCAAGAACCTCTAAGCCAGGATTTTTGATCTTCCTGTTCCGGGGGCTCCAACCCGGAATCAAGGCATTTGGCCTGTCCTGTAGAAGTGGGCCCATGCCTTTCTACCTATTCTTGTGTGCTTGGCCAAATCTTCTCCAGTCCTCCATTTGCGCTTGTCGAATCTGTTCATGTGTACCATTGTTTCGAGGGGCCTGGGGACTCGTTTCGTGGGGGAGATCCCCGAGTGCTTTTTCTTGCCGGGAAAACCCAGGGGAAGACAGCAAATGGGCTGAAGGGCTTCGGGTATGTCTAAAATAGCCCTCAATCTTTGGGCTGTAACCCGCTCGCCAGGACTGGTGAGGCATACGGTCCCCAGACCCAGGGAAGCCGCGGCCAGACTCATGAAGGCAACAGCATGGGTGACGCTCTCGATGAGGATCCTCTCGCTGTTCTCCTCATACATTTCCGCCAATTCGTGCCCTTCGTCACACCCGGGATAGGCGCCCTTGAACCGTGCGTCTGCACAGACAATGATCAGAGTTGATGCATCCGAGAGCCTTTCCGGCCTAACAAAGGAAAAGCGGGGGCAGGCCTCCCGACATTCTCTGCCCGCCTCGACCAGCACATCCATGACCTTATTCAACATATCACCATCTCTGACAACAACGAATTCCCAGGGCTGGCTGTTATCTCCGGAAGGAGCCCATCGTGCGGCCTCCAGGACCTTCATGACGTCCTCCAGGGGCACGGGCTCCCGTTCATATCTCCTGATACTCCTTCTTTGCTTGATCAGCCCCAGCAAGCCTTCATATTCCATGATGTTTTCCCCCGCTGACCTGAAGGTTGATTTCCCTGGCGGACGGCATAGACATACATTGATCAGCTTGAATGAAAAGCACGTGGTTACGTCCTCATGTGCCAAATGGACTAAGTGGTGCCGGTTGCCCGCATCATTAACTCTGGAATTGTTTTGAACCTTGGTCGCGGCCCGGCGTTCTACATCAGCCCGTACTGGAAAGCAGCCTCGCACATCTTGACGGCGCAGACCACTCCGTCCAAGACCGGGACACCTATTTCTTTTTCCATGGCTTTGTCCATGCCCGCCAGCCCCGCGCAGCCCAGGCAAATAACCTCGGCACCGTCTTCGGCAACCGCATTTTTCCCCTCTGTCACCAGAGAAGTGAAGGTATGATCCCTGGCAGCCAAGTTGAGGTCTACAAGGGAGAGCCGAAGTTCGGCAGGAGACTGCAAGAGATCCGAAATGAAGGCACCTCTTGGCAGCAGGGGATATAAGATACGAAAGAATCGAACCAATTTCAATGGAGAAATTGGGCTCTGTTCTAAAATTCTCCTGCCCAGACCAGGGTATTTTGCAAACTCTACAGGCATCCGGCGTTTTGGCAAGAGGCATGTAACCTTCGGATCTGTGAGATCCAAAACCAAATTTTGTCATAGATTTTCCATTGACATTGGTCTGAACCCCGACTATTAAATTGTCGAACGATCGATCATTTTAAATGCTGCGATTTCAGCCGCGTCGCGATATGGCAAGGCCAATTTATTGAAAACAGGGTAAATTTTGCAGGGCTTGAGATGGGGAACGCAACTCCCGGCACCAGAGCAGGGCCCCCTGTAAACCAATAGGAAAGGTAATCGAATGGAATCCATGGTCAACGCGAACATACTGGAACTCATGCCTTACCAGCCTGGGAAACCCCTCGAAGAGGTTCAAAGGGAATTCGGACTCAAGAAGGTGGTAAAACTCGCCTCAAATGAAAATCCGTTCCCGGTGCCCCCGCATGTGGCAGAGGCAATAGAAAAGGAAATCCCCTCCCTGAGACTCTACCCTGACACGGACAGCTATTTTCTAAGAAAGAGAATTGCCGAGTGCCTGGGCGTAGGGATGGAAAACGTACTCATGGGTTCAGGGTCCGTGGAATTGATAAAGATGATCGTAAGGGTTTTCCTGCGACCCGGGGAAAAGGTGCTGACGGCAAAGAGCACTTTTCCCATGTTCAAGGCAGCGGCCGTGGAATGCGGGGGGAGGCAGGCGGTCATTGAGGTGGACATGGATGAAGGTTACGGTTATGATCTGGATCGCATGTACGAGGGACTGGCTTCTGACGTCAAGATCCTTTTCATTGCAAACCCTAACAACCCCACCGGCACAATGCTCTCCAAGGAAAAACTACTGGACTTTATCAACAGCGTTCCCAATGATAAGATCGTTGTGCTCGACAATGCATACCAGGAATACGTCCTGGAGTCCGAGACTCATGTGGACGGCATAGACCTGGCCCTTAACAGGAAGAATGTCATTGTTTTGAGGACGTTTTCAAAGATATACGGGCTGGCTGGATTGAGAATAGGGTACGGGATCGCCAATGGAGAAGCAATCAGTTACCTCAGCAGGCTAAGGGCGCCGTTCAATGTGACCAGGGTGGGCCAGCAGGCCGCATTGGCGTCACTGCAAAACGATGACTTTAAGATGCGTTCAGCAGAAGTGAACAACAGGAACAAAGAGGTGCTCTTCAACAAGCTTCGCGATCTTGGAATGAACCCTGTTCCGTCCCATGCAAATTTCATCCTCTTCTTCCCCGGAAAGGATATAAACGAGGTCAACGAAAGATTGCTGAGAGAAGGGGTTGTCATTAGGCCACTAAAGGCCTTTGGCGTGCCTGACGGTATGCGTGTCACGGTTGGCTTTGAAGAAGACAACGATTTTTTCATTGAGAAGCTAAGGAGGGTTATGGAGAACTGGGAGAAGCCTGAATAGTCCCATGGCCTCTACCCCCGATGTCCTGCTGGATCGTAATACAACAATTACCTTGCCCAGATATACACTCTTTGATCAATGGCCCTGCGTGCCGCCGGGTGCCTCACGAAGGCGGCCGGAAGCCCGGGCCACGAGGGAGGCATTAAAGAAAAAGGGGACCCGTCGATGTTGATCTACGGTATCACCATGGTCTGGCTCTTTAGATCCACATGGCATTTCTACGATCGTCTCACAGGTCACCATCCAACTGAAACCTTTGGGCAAAAAAGAGGAGGGAAGGCATGAGGAGAGTCTTGGCATTTATGATGATCGTAATGTTGCTGCTAGTCATGTCCGTGTCGACGACCTTTGCCGCGGGCAAGAAAAACATCCTCAAGATAGGATGGATCGAGGCCCCACAGGCAGGCATGAACCCATTTCTCTTGAGAAACCATGGTGACTATATCTTTACATGCCTTATGTATGAACCACTGGCTATTCCGTTGTTGGACGGTACGTTCAGACCATGGCTTGCCAGGAGCTGGACATACGACGCCGATTCAAAGACCTGGACGTTCAACTTGCGGGAAAACGTTACCTGGAGCGACGGGGAGCCGTTCACGGCTGATGACGTTAAGTTTACCTTTGATACCGCCTATGAGACCAATGTCGCCATAGGTTCAAGGACTAAGGCTATTGTCAAATCAGTGGAGGTGGCTGATAGGTACACGGTAAAGTTTGTCTTGCGGGATCCCATGGCCGCTTTCGTGTCCGCCATCAGTGCTACCCCGATCATGCCAAAGCATATTTGGTCAAAGGTCGGCAATGTCACCCAGTATCAGAATCCTCATCCAGTGAGCACCGGCCCTTTCGTTTACAAGGAGTTCAAGCCCCGAATGTTTTTGCATATGGTGAAGAACAACAAGTATTGGAATGGACCCGTTAATATCGACGAAGTGCTCATAAGGATCTACTCAAATCCACAAGCCATGGTGGTTGCCCTCAAGAAGGGGGAACTGGGCATCATTCCCAGCCTGACCGGGAGCGAGAAGCTTATCCCCGTGCTGAAGAAGGACAAGAACGTGGAAGTAATCGTGGGCAGGTCTTCCCACATTCAGTATATCGCACTCAACTATCGCGTGGACGTGTTCAAGAACAAGCGGTTCCGCAAGGCCATAGACTATGCAGTTGACAGGAGAAAAATCGTTGAAAGCGCGGCAGCAGGATTTGCCGAGCTTCCCCTTATGGGATACGTGGCCCCGATGGTGACCAAGTGGGCCAACCCGAAAGTGACTTGGGCAGGACTTAATATGACGGAACAGGAAAGGTTGGCCAAGGCGAATGCCATTCTGGATGAGCTGGGATGGAAAAGGGGGAAAGACGGGATAAGGGTCACCAAGGAGGGAAAGAAGCTCGAGTTTTCCATAAGATGTTACACCAATCCCGTCTATATCCGCTCGGCCGAGATCATAAAGAGCAATCTGGAAAAAATAGGGGTCAAGCTCAACGTCATGGTGTCAGACCCGCAGACCCTGTATGCAGGAATAATCTTCAGCGGCAAGCGACCCCATGACTGGGAGATGCTGGTACATGGCTCTGAAATGGACCCGGATCCCGACCACTTCGCACGAGAGTACGCACCTGAGCCGCCGAATCCCTGGGATAATGCACCGGCCTTCGGATGGGAGAATGAAGAAATCCAGTCCCTGCTGAAGAAGTCCAGAAGGGAAATGAATGAGGCCAGGCGTATTGAGATGATCAAGAAGGCCCAGGAACTCTTCGCAGATGAACTGGTCGTCATTAGTCTCTCACACAGGTATAGTTCCTGCGCATACCGAAAAGACAGGTACACCGGGTGGAAACTTGAGCCCGTGTTCTACGGGACGGTGCTGAATCCCCTCGGCTCGTTGATTAACGTCCTGTCACTCAAGCCGATCGATTAGTCCTGGGTATTAGTCTTCCTCACTGGTCATCATCTCGATTGAGCGTTCCAACGTTGACAGTGGAGGATGAGATAAGGGTGAGGGCGGATCGGCCTATCAGTCGGGCTGATCATCTTGAAACTAAATATCATCAAAAGGAGGGTTTGCGATGAGAAAGAAAGGGTCTGTGCTGGTGCTGGCGGTAATGATTGCAGCTTTAGCCTTTAGCTTTTTGACACCTGTTGCAGGGATAGCGGAGGCCAAGACTAAGTACGTGGTGGCCTGGTACGCTGACCCTGGAGCGGGAATGAATCCCTTCCGGGCCAGGGCCCATTCTGATTACATTTTCATTCCCTGGATCTATGAGCCTCTGAATATCGAGTTGTGGGATGGCAGTATCATGCCGTGGCTGGCAAGAAGCTGGGGGTACGACTCTTCGACAATGGAATGGATTTTCCGATTGGACGAAAGGGCCAGGTGGAGCGACGGAAAGCCGCTGACAGCGGAGGACGTGAAATTCACCTTTGACGTAGCATACAGGGATAACACTATCTTGGGGAATCCCACCAAGAAATATGTTGTGGGGATTAGGGTGGTAGACAAACACACCGTGGCCTTCAAACTCAACGAGCCCCTTGCTGCCTTTCCGGCAACCTTGGGTCAGGCCTTCATCGTCCCCAAACACCTGTGGAAAGACGTACCCGATGTCTCCAAGTACGACAATCCAAGGCCCGTGGGGAGTGGACCTTTCAAGTTCAAGGAATTCAAACCCAGGAACTACCTGGCCCTGAGAAATAATGAGAATTACTGGAGGGGGTCTCTGGATATCGACGAGCTGGTTGTCAGGGTATTTGCCAACATGCAGGCCGAAATCGTTGCGCTCAAGAAGGGCGAAGTGGATTTCATGCCGGATCTGGCCGGTGCTGAAAACCTGCTCAAGTCCCTGGAGAAGGATAAGAACATAGAGGTCAAATTTGGCCTGACCAACAACACTTTCTATGTCGCACCCAACTATCGAAGGGCACCGATGCGCAACAAGCAATTCCGCTATGCCCTGGATTTCGCGGCCCCGAAGGAAAGGATCGTGAATGTGGCCCTGGCAGGCTACGGACAACTCCCCTTGATGGGATATTTCTCACCCGTTGTCAAGAAGTGGGTCAACACGAAGGTGACATGGAAAGGCCTGAACATGAGCGAAGAGGCGAGAATCAGAAAGGCCAATTCGATCCTTGATAGCATAGGCTGGAAGAGGGGCCCCGATGGTATCCGGGTCGCTAACACCGGTGAAAAACTCCATTACTCCATAAAGTGCATGAACGACCCTGCCTTTATCAGGACCGCCGAGATGCTCAAGGAAAACTGGGCCAAGATCGGCGTCAAGATCGATGTCCAGGTGCACGACCGCAGGACACTGTACGGCGGGATCGTCTATGGCGGAAAGAGCACCAAGGACTGGGATTTCCTGCTGCATCGGTCCGTTTTGAGACCTGATCCTGACCACCTGGCCAGGGAATACGCTCCTGAGCCGCCCCAGTCCTGGTACAACGCGACGGCATTTGCCTGGGAAAACCAGCCCATGCAGATCCTCCTGAAAAGGTCCAGGAGAGAAATGGACCCGGTCAAGCGGATCATGATGATCAAGAAATTCCAGGAGATGTTTGCCGAAGAGATGGTCGTCATCCCCCTGGCCCACAAATACATGGGCTTTGCTTACAGGACCGATCGATTTGTGAATACGAACAAGGCGGACGTTTATACTTCCATGATAGCCCTGGTAAATGTGGTGTCCATGAAGCTGAAGAAGTAACTCACAACACGTAACAGAGTTTTGAGTTCCTCTTCCCGGACTGCCTGATATGGCATCCGGGGAGGGGAGCCAGGATGAAGGGGTCGAGCATTGAGCAGGCGATGGCTATTCAGGAGATTGGGCACAGGCCTGATGGTCCTGTTTGCCGCAATGATAATCAATTTCGCAATCCCCAGGGCAATGCCGGGAAATCCGGTGGATTCCTTCGCCGGCGGTGTCAAATTGACCGCAGAGGCAAGGCAGGCGATTCTGGAGAGGTTCGGCTTGGACAAGCCGCTTTGGGAGCAATTCGTTCGCTACTTCGCGAACACACTGAAAGGGGATTTCGGTATCTCCTTCTACTACTTCCCCAAACCTGTGTGGACTATCATGATGCAGGCCCTGCCGTGGACACTCCTGATCATCATCACGGCCCAGATTCTACAGATAATCATAGGGTACTTTCTTGGAGTCGCTGCTGCATGGCGGGTCGGAACACGCTTTGATTCCATAGTTCAGACGATCGCCATATCCATCTTTTCAAGCCCGATTTTTTGGGTGGCGATGGTTTTCCTGTACGTCTTTGGTTTCCAACTAGGGTGGTTCCCCCTGGGAGGAAACTATACGGCGGGTGCCGACTACTCCGGCATCTTCGACTTCTTCTTTGACGTGATGAAACATGCGGCCCTTCCCATAGCAACCCTGGCCTTTTCCAGGTTTGCGATCTACCAGGTAATCATGCGGAATACCATGGTCGGGGTATTGAAGGAACAATACATGCTGACGGCGGAAGCAAAGGGAATAAGCCGGTTCAGGGTCAAGCACAGGCATGCCGCGCGCAACGCAATGTTGCCGATGATAACCTTTGCCGGGGTGAGCCTTGCAATACAGATTGGTGGGTCGGTGTTTATAGAGACGGTATTCTCCTATCCGGGCATAGGCAAGCTGATCTTTGATTCCGTAATCAGCCGGGACTACCCGATGCTCCAGGGCTGTTTTTTCCTTTTTTCCCTGCTGGTCATCGTGGGCACCATTGCGGTTGATTTCTTCTATTTGCTGCTCGACCCGCGGATAAAATTTTCATAGGGGCTGGAGGTAGAATGCCAAAAAGCAAGGCTATGTTAGAGTTTTGGCGCGTCTACAGGCAAAGGAAGACGGCTGTTTTCGGCGCGGTCATAGTAGTGGCCTTTGTGATTGCAGCAGTGTTTGCCCCCCACCTTGCCCCTTACAGCCCGAGAGAAGGGTCCGGCCCCCCGTTTGACCCCCCAAGCTCGGAGCACTGGCTGGGAACCAATGATATAGGGGTCGACATACTGAGCGAACTCATATACTCGGCACGGATATCATTGACAGTAGGCTTTGTCGCCGCGTCAGCGGTTGTTATGATCGGGTCTCTGATAGGGCTTATTTCAGGGTATTTTGGCGGGATCATTGATGAAGCGCTCATGAGAATAACCGAAATAGTCCTGGTGCTTCCACGTTTGCCCCTGATGATCGTAATGGCGGCATATCTAGGCCCCGGTACCTGGACCATAATTTTCGTCTACTCTGTCGTTGGCTGGGCTACCCTGGCCAGGCAGGTGAGATCCCAGGTCCTCTCTCTCAGGGAATCCACCTTTGTTGAGGCTTCCCGGGCCATAGGGGCCGGTCACGGTCATATCATCTTCAGCCACATAATGCCTAACGTGTGGGGCGTAATCATAGCCAATGCAATTATGGAAGTAATGTTTGCAATACTGGTCGAGGCGGGCTTGAGCTTCCTGGGGCTGGGAGATCCGGTGCACAAGAGCTGGGGTGTTATGCTGTACTTTGCCCAGATACAAGGGGCCTTCTTGCTCGGGACCTGGTGGTGGATATTCCCCCCCGGGATATGCATTGCCTTGCTGAGCTCTTCGTTCAATTTTATTGGTACCGCCCTTAATGATCTTTTCGGCCTCAAGTTGGGGAAGAGATAACAGCTATGAGACTCTTGTCAGTGGAAAACCTCAAGACCTATTACTTTACCGGAGCCGGGTATGTCAAGGCTGTGGACGGAGTCAGTTTCACGCTCGACAAAGGAGGGTCGCTGGGGGTGGCCGGGGAATCGGGGTGCGGAAAAAGTACCCTGGGGCTGTCCTTGATCAGGCTGGTAAAGGGGGGAGGGATCGTTGGAGGAAGCGTAAAGCTCTATGATACCCCTCTGCTGGACCTATCAGACAAGGAATTCAATACGTTAAGATGGAGAAGGATTTCCCTCATTTCCCAGGCGGCCATGGGTGCTTTGAACCCTGTCTATTCCATAGGCGTGCAGATAGTGGAGGCCATAAGGGCCCATTCCAAGGTCGGAAAAAAGAATGCGTGGGAAATGGCAAGGGATCTACTCAGGGAAGTGGACATAGACCCCGCAAGGGTCACGAACTACCCCCACGAACTCAGTGGGGGGATGCGCCAGCGTGCCATGATAGCCATGGCCCTTGCCCTTGAGCCTGACTTGGTTATTGCAGATGAGCCCACAACGGCCCTGGACGTTGTAACGCAGGCCCAGGTCATAAATCTCTTGAAGACCCTTCGACAAAGGCTCAAAGTGTCCATAATGCTGATATCGCATGATCTTTCCATCCTCGGACAGGCCTGCAACCGTGTCATCATAATGTATGCGGGAAAAGTTGTCGAAATCGGCGATGTGAATTCCCTTTTCAGGCATCCGCGCCATCCGTACACAAAGGCATTGCTGACGTCTTTCCCCGATATAAAGGGGGAGAGAAAGGCCTTGACGGGCTTGAGCGGCAGTCCTCCTGACTTGTTGAATCCGCCTGCCGGGTGCAGGTTGCATCCACGGTGCCCTGCTGTAATGGATATCTGCAAGGTAGAGGAGCCGGGTATGATGCAGGTTTCAGGGGATCATCAAGTCGCATGCCACCTCATGAGTGAAGGAGGCTGAGTACGTTGGAAGAAATACTCAGGGTCCGGGATCTGAGAAAATTTTTCCCAATCAAGGGAACGAGCCTCTTAAGGAGAAAGAAGCGGTATATTCGAGCCGTGGACGGGGTCAGCTTCCATATCAACAGGGGAGAGACCTTCGGGATAGTCGGGGAGAGCGGTTGCGGAAAGACGACCTTGGCAAGAGTCCTGTTGCGCCTTACGGAACCTTCAGGCGGTCAGATCTATTACGACGGACAGAATATCACGGCTCTCGACAAAAAAGGACTCAAGGAGCTGCGGAGAAAACTTCAGATGATTTTCCAGGATCCTTACAGTTCCCTGGATCCCAGAAAGACCATTTTCAATATAGTAGCTGAGCCACTCAAGGTACACCGGGTGGCCCGGGGTTCTGCCCTCGATGAAAAGATCAAGGAGGCCCTGGCACTGGTTGACCTGCCCACTAGCAGGGATTTTCTTGAAAAGGTGCCGGATGAGCTGAGCGGAGGGCAGCGCCAGAGGGTAGGAATCGCAAGGGCATTGGTGCTCGGGGTGGAATTCATTGTTGCAGATGAGCCCGTGAGCATGCTGGATGCCAGCGTAAAGGCCGGGGTTACCTCTCTCTTGATGGACCTGAAGCACAAGATAGGGTTGACTTATGTCTTTATTACCCACGAGATCGGTTTGGCCTATTACACCTGCGACCGTATCGCGGTCATGTATCTCGGCAAGATAGTCGAGCTCGGCAAGGCCGAGTCAGTAATCAAGAGCCCCCTACATCCCTATACGAGGCTCCTGATGGATGCCATACCACCGCTTCTGCCTGATGAACAATGGGGGAAAAGGGTCTCGGAAAGGGGAGAGATGCCCCTTTCTCTTGAGGCCCCAAAGGGCTGCCGGTTTCATCCACGATGCGCCATTGCCGATGAGGGGTGCCTCGTGGATGAACCCGTGCTCAAGGAGATCACATCCGGCCACTATGTAGCCTGCTCAAAACCGGGCCGTAAGTAGGGGGCCCGATTTCCCTTTGGCTGGAACGACTTGCGGTCCTTCAACCACAACTCCGGACACAGAGTTGGATCAGCGAGCATCTGGCGCAACAGGAGAAATTCCACTGGTGAAGACCGCAAGTGAGCCTCCTGCTCTTCATCAGCCTTGCCCTGTTTCCTTCAGACACCGGCCAGAGAGCATAAGTCGGGCCCAGGACTGCCAGATGATCCCTTCTTTTTGCTTGACAACAGACGAAACGGTTGTTAAAACAAACGATCGTTCAATATGGCGACCTGAGAATGCGATGGGTCCTTGCCTCCTCCTTCTTTATATGGTAGAGGCCTTTGCGGGGGAGGCTTTTCGGGACCCGTGTTGAGCAAGCTCATTGTTTTATTATGGATGAGTGGCAAAGGGAGGAGTCATGTCAAAAGTACTGGTTGTAGATCCCAGCCTTTGTACCGGATGCCGGACCTGCGAGCTGGTCTGTTCCATCAAGAATGAAGAAGTCGCAAATCCCACATTGGCCAGGATCAGGGTCGTAGCTGATAAGTATCAGGGGGTCAGGGTACCCATGATTTGTCAGCAGTGCCAGGATGCAGTGTGTATGTCAGTATGTCCATCAGGAGCACTTTACCGTGACGAAGACCTGGGCATTATCAGGCGGAATGAAGAAAGGTGCATTGTGTGTCGATCCTGTGTTACCGCCTGCCCCTTTGGTGCCATGGGCTTTGATCCTGTAAGGAAAAAGGTATTCAAGTGTGAGCTATGTGGGGGTGATCCCGAATGTGTCAGGTTTTGTGAGGAGAATGCCTTGAGATACGTGGAGCCGGACGACCTCGTCATGAAAAAGAAGAGAGAAGCGTTCGAGACGCTTTCCACCCTATTTGAAAAATATGCCAGTCGCGAAGGTATAGTCCACATGTCCGGTTGAACTGCGGAGGAAATCATATCCTTTGACGAAGCTGGAAAAGACAGCAATATTTGGGGGGGGAGGAAGATGAGCACAAACTACAAGGAACCTTCATCCAAGGAGGAAGCGAGAGAAAAGCCCTATGTTAGGTGCAAGGCCTGCATCAAGCGTTTTGAGGTGCCGCTGGGTGTCAAGGAAGTCGAGTGCCCACATTGCGGTAAGAGGTGGCGGATCTCCTGGCCCAGACCTGGTGTGGCTTACCTCCAAGGGGAAGCTTAGGAAGCCCTCGTGCATTCTTGTGGAGCGGATATAATGTGGAGGAGGTATTCATGGAATTGAAGCAAAAGTTGCTCTTTGTGGACCTGACAAAGGAGACCATTGAGGCTAAACCTATTTCCGATACGCTGCGAAGGAAATTCCTGGGAGGCAGGGGCATCGATGCCTATTTGATCTACAGGAATGTCAAGTCCGGGACAGATCCCCTAGGTCCGGACAATTTTCTCTCAATAGGCGCAGGCCCCCTGGCCGGGACAGGCCTGCCTTGCGGTTCAAGGACCCACGTAGGAGCTAAATCACCCCTGACAGATCTTTTCGGGAGCGCGAATATGGGCGGTGATTTTTCTCCTGAACTGAGGTGGGCAGGCTACGATCACATTCTTATTACCGGCAAATCCAGTCATCCCGTCTATCTTTATATCAGGGACGATCAAGTGGAGATTAGGGACGCCTCCATGCTCTGGGGGAGGAACACGTGGGAGACAGAGCAGATAATACAGGAAATGAACGATGACCGTGAGATAAAGACCATGTGCATAGGCGTGGCCGGTGAAAACATGGTCAGGTATGCCTGTGTGTTGTGCCCTCCGAAAAACGCAGGCGGGAGGACCGGTATGGGGGCTGTCATGGGATCAAAGAACCTTAAGGCCATTGCAGTCAGGGGGACCAAGGGGATAGAGATCAATGATCCAGGCAACTTCCTCGACCTGAGGGCCGAGTTCGTGGACCGCATAATGCGGAGCAAGGCCATGATAGCCTGTTCAAGCTACGGAACCATGTTCGTGTACAGCACATCGAGCGCAGCGGGGCAGATAAGGACCAGGAATTTTCAACTCAACAAGATGGTTGACGGAAGAGACCTTGAGCCAGAGAGCTTCAAAGAGAAGTATGACCTGGGCCCGGTTGCGTGCATAGGGTGTCCTATTCATTGCCGAACGAAGTACGTGGTGCCTTTCGGTAAGTACAAGGGTACGGTGGCAGAGGGACCCGAATATACCTATCTGGGGGCTTTTGGGACCGAGGTCGGTAATCCCAGGCTGGACGTGGTCCTGGCCGCAGGCCATATTTCAAACCTTTACGGCATCGATGTCCTTGAGTTCGGGTCCATGCTTGCCTGGGCCATGGAGCTTTATGAACTGGGGCTGCTGACAAAGGAGGATACTGGTGGGATAGAGCTCAAGTGGGGAGACCCGGACACAATACTGGGAATGCTCGAAAATGTAGCGAACAGGGAAGGGTTTGGGGATATACTCGCAGAAGGACCAAAGAGGGCCATCGAAAGGCTGGGCCAGGAAACCGGCTATTACAACATCAACGTAAAGGGACAGTCCGGGCTCCACTCCGACGAACGCTCTGTCCCGTCTTTTGCACTGGGTATAGGGGTGTCCACAAGGGGAGCCGACCACCTCAGGAGCAGGCCTGCATTGGACCTCTTAAACCTGCCAAAGGAAGTACTGGAAAATCTTTACGGCTTCGAAGTGGAAAATGACTACCAGTCCTACGAAACCAAGGGGAAAATGATCGGGTTTCACGAGGAATGTTACGCCGTAGCGGATGCTACGGGTCTTTGCAAGACACCGAGCGTGTTCTTTTCTCCCCATCTGCTGAGTTTCAAGGACTATGCAAGGCTCGTCACGGAAGTGACCGGCATGGAGTTCAGCGGAGAAGAAATGCACGATGTTGGCAGAAGGATTTACACGGTCGAACGGCTATTCAATATCAGGGAGGGTGCAAGCAGGAAAGACGACTATCCGCCGGAGCGGATGTTCATCGAGCCCACGCCGCTTGGCCAGGAGATCAATAGGGGAAAGACCCTAGACAGGGAGAGATATGAGTCAATGCTCGAGGAGTATTACAAATATCATGGATGGGACAAAAAGGGCAATCCCACGACACGCACCCTCAAGAAGATCGGCCTCGAAGGCCTTGACGAGTGGGAGATTTCTTGAGAAGGGATTGGGTCCAGGCCAGGAGTAAGAACATTAACCAGTTTAGTGGTTGGGATTGAAGATTGATACACCATAGACCAAGGGTGGATCGTCCACAGGAGAGAAAAGGGCAAGGAGAAGGAGGTTAGAAAATGGAGTTCAGCAACTTGAAGTACGAAAGAGAGGGCAAGGTTGGAATATTGACGGTGAACAGGCCGAAGGTGCTTAACGCCCTGAACAAGGAAACCGTGAAGGAAATCAGGGAGGCCGCGTTAAAGATCAAAGAGGCTGGTGATGTCAACGTGCTTATTATTACCGGTGAAGGGGATAAGGCCTTTATCGCAGGGGCGGACATTTCCGAATTCAAGGACTTGGGCCTCAGGGAGGGATTCGATTTTTCAAGGAACTTCCAGGAAATGACCAACGTGATTGAAAATCTCGGGATACCCGTTATTGCCATGGTGAATGGCCTTGCGCTGGGTGGCGGATGTGAGGTCGCCTTGGCTTGCACCCTTAGGATACTATCAGAGAGTGCGAGGCTGGGACTCCCCGAACTGGGACTCGGGGTCATACCCGGTGCCGGGGGTACACAGCGCTTATCAAGGATAATCGGTAAGGGTAGGGCCCTGTGGTACATCCTGACAGGTGATCTCATAGGTGCCAATGAGGCACTAGAGATGGGGCTGGCAAACCTCGTAGTCGAACCGGCCAAATTGAAGGAAAAGACCCTGGAAGTCGCCCAAAAGATATGCTCCAAGGGACCTCTTGCCGTCAAGTTGGCACTGCACGCGGTAAACTTTGGCATGGAAGCGGACCTCCAGACAGGCCTTGTGCTGGAGGCCGCCATGGCGAATGTGGCTACTGGCACACAAGACGCAAAGGAAGGTGTGGCCTCGTTCTTGGGGAAGAGAAAGCCCAATTTCAAAGGTGAGTGAAGGGAGAGGTCTTGGGAGGTCTTGGATAGCTGAAGGGGACAGGGATGCCGGGCAGGAACAAGTTAGAGAAGGCAAAGATCATTGAGGTAGCCGCAGAGCTTTTCGGTGAGAAGGGTTATGCGGCAACCTCGATCAGGGACATATCCCAGGCATTGAAGGTAAGTATCGCCACCCTTTACTATTACTTCAAGAACAAGGAAGACCTTTTGTTCACCATTATTGAGTCCATTGGCAACGACCTGCTGGTAGAATTAAAAGAGGCGAGGGACAGATACGAAGACCAGATGGAGGCCTTGCGGGAGATGTTGTCCTGCCATATCGCGTTGACTGAGAAAAAGAGGAACATGGTCAAGGTCTACGTCGTCGAACAGCACAATCTATCAAAGAAGTTCAAGAAGATTATCTATAAGCAGCATCGGGAAATCTACGATACATATATCGAGCAGTTGAGAACCCTGAGAGATGAGGGTGTAATAACCTGCGAGCCTCTGTCCGTAACGGCCTTTGGTATATTCGGAATCGTAAACTGGTGTTACAGGTGGTTCAGAAAGGACGGAGGACTATCCATCGATGAAGTGACAGAACGAATCATTGACATGGTCCTCTATGGTATAGTGAATCAACAAGGAACAGGCGGCAGGCACAGAAGGTGTCCGGAGAAAAGAAGATAAAGGATACTAAGGAACTCCCGGATGAGCCTCCAAAGGGCAAGGTGAAGTTCGAAGTTTACGGGGAAGAAATGATTGAAAAGAAAGTGAGGCAGAGCGGAAACAGCGGTAGAGTGTATTTGCCCCCGGACTGGGTAGGTCATCATGTGAAAATCATAAGGATCGACTAATCTCTCTCTGGGTCTAATTCCCCGCTGCTTGCGGCGGGGTTGCCAGTCTTCCTTGGCGATGGCTCTGCCATGGAAATTTGCAAGAAGGGTGAGATGAACAAGATCAGGATCAGAAGACTCAGGTTGGAAGATGCCGATTCCATCAGCAAGATTCAGGAATCCATAACCAAGGTCCCGGTATCGCCTGATTTCAAGCAGATCATCCTGGAGCACGCCCCAAAGGCCGAAGAGGCAAGCTTCGTGGCCGAGATAGAGGGGAAGGTCGTAGGGTACATGATTAGCTACATCCTATCAGGTAGTTTTGGTATGGACAAGAATGCCTGGATAGCCCAGTTCGGGGTAGACCCGCAATACATGGGACAGGGGATCGGCAAGAGCCTGGCTGAAGAGATCTTCAAGTTCTACAAGAGCAGAGGAATAACGGACATTTTCACATCGGTCAGGTGGGACTCAACCGACCTGCTGTCTTTTTTCAAGACCCTCGGATTTGACAGGAGTAACTTCATCAATCTCAGGAAGGTACTGGATTAGTTTTCTCTTTGATGCGCTGCATACCGTCTTATCTCCTTGTCTGGCCATAGTGATGGAATGTTTCCCAAGGAAATAGCTGACCAATAACCCAAGGCAATAGGAAATCCTAACCCAAGTTTGCCAAAATTTTTGAAAAAAGCCTGGAAAACGGCTGTTTTTATGGGTCACTACCACCGTAACATATTGATTTTATTGGGGGCTTGATGAGAAAGACAAATAATGTAGTACCGATAAAATGCAAAAGAATAAGGCCCCTTATAACTATCTGATATTACATCATAGTTCAAATCAGTGGTGACCATAGATTTTTGACATATAATAATTTCAATAAGTTACAAAATGATTTGGCAAACTTGGGTTAGGAATATCTCATTCCGGTTTGTCAAAACCTGTGATTATGATTACCCGAATAGATCAAAAGCGTCGAAGGAGACCAGAATTTACTCTGGATACCAGGAAGATCAAATCTCAGCCTCTTCAAATAACAAAAGCATGGCCTTCTGGGCCAGGATGATTATCTGCTCCCTGGGCCCGCAAGCAAGAACAACCAGCGGGGTATTGGCCCGGTAAACACATGATCATATGCCGTAAAGGTAGTGGCACACCTTGCAGCCCTCGGGCGCATCGGGCATGGACTTCCTGGCTGACTCCAAGGCCCTCTGTCGATTTGGAGAGGAACTCAGCAGAGTGTTCACCATGGACTGTTCGTGAGCCTTTACGCGTTGCTCAAAACGCTCCCTGTAAAACCTGCATTTCTCAGTCTCCCACAGGGTCAACAGGTCTTGTTCCGGAAGAGAGCCATAGTGGATGACCGGCATGGTGACGTCCTTTCCAAGAAAGGTGGTGGGTCCGCCTATGGCTAGATTGATGCACGGGCCCACGGCGCCGTCGTAACGTATGAAAACCGAATTCCTGGGGTCCTGCTCACACACGGGGAGTTCATCCGGCGTAAAGGAAAAGGCGGTTGTTTCGATCTTGAGCTTTTTGGCCATCTTCCTGGCCCTTGCCAAGGCCTTTTCCAGGCGCCTTATCTCCCTGGTCTCCTCTGACCCAAACAACCCGTATCCCTTTCCGTGCTCACCCCTGATCACATCGCACTGCTTGAAATTGACCTGGTCCACTCCCAGTTTCGCTGCCAGCCTTACCATGTCCTCGACCTGGTGGAAGTTCATGGGCATCAAGACGAAATTTATGGAGGTCCTAGGGACTTTGCCCTTCCTGATGGCGGCAAGTTGGGCAAGATTCTCGCATACCCTGTCGAAGTTGGAGCCCAGGCGAATCTGGTGATAGATATCGGGTGTGGCGCCATCCATGGAAACGCATATCATGGTCAATCCTGCATCAATAAGTTTCTGGGCGGTCTCTCTCTTGAGCAGGAGGCCATTGGTGAGTATCCCTGTCTCACAACCGGCATTGCTTGCCTCGCTGATCCACTCTGCGAGTCTTGGTTGGAGCAAGGGTTCTCCGCCTCCAGTAAAATCCACGACTTGGGTTTCAGGGAGATGGGGGCGGATGGCGGCCCATACCCGCTGAGACATGATCCCCCGGTTCGCAGCATTTTTTGCCATGTCTTTCCAGGGGCACATGACGCAGCGCAAATTGCATGCAATGGAGGATTCCACTTGTAAGAGACGCCAGCGCCTTTGCCTTACAGACTTTGAGACCACAACCTTTTTCACGAGTGGAGCCAGGCGACGCTCTATCAGGCCTGGCCAGGCCAGGGCACCGATAGCCATCCATTTCCCCGGTCTTTCAAGCCATACTTCCCCAGGGGGGCCTGCTGAGGCATCAAAGATCTTCCCTGCGATCTCAGTCCTCGGGACCCCGCAATGGTCCCTTGGGCAGAGCCCTGGTCGATCCCGCTCGCGAAGGGCGTTCTCCTCAAAGGAGGTATCCGCCGTCCCCGGGTATATATTGATGATGTCTATGCCTGATGCGTCCAGCTCCAATCTCATGGTATTGGTCATTACTGCCAGGGCCGATTTGCTGCCACCGTAAACACCCACGGAAGGTATGGGGACCCGGCCGGCGCAGGATACGATGTTTATTATTCGCCCCTCGCCGCGGGATTTCATGCGGGGCAACAGGGCCCTTATCAGGACAACGGGGGAGAACATGTTGACTTCAAAGAGCCTTCGCAGGTTTTCCTCGGTGGCCTCTTCCATGAGGGCAAAGTAGCCTATCCCTGCTATGTTGAAAAGGACATCTATGCGCCCTGCGCTTTCAATGGCCTCAATGGCCAAGCGGTGTGCTTCTCCAGGCCTCGACAGGTCGGCCGCAATAGGTACCGCACGGGTTGAGTCGAGTAGTGAGGAGATCAATCCCTCCAGGGCCTTCATTGACCTTGAGGAAATCACGAGGTCGGCGCCTGCCTTAGCCAGCAGCCTTACCAGTGGCGAGCCGATACCACCGCTCGCGCCCGTTACAAGGACATTTTTCTTATGGAAGGAGTACATGGCTGCTCATGTGAGGGGTTGGGCATACGGGAAATGATCAGCCCCCTATACTGGACATGTGGCGTACGCACTTCCGGGGCCCCGATTGGATAGGACCACGGTCTCTTGTCTTGGTTATGGCCGCGGATCTCAACAACTCAAGGATATACTCGTCTCCTTTACCCTCCCTTAGGGGGGTCTTGACGTCGATCTCCTGGTCAGAGAAGAGACAGCTCCTCAGGTGTCCCTCCGCGGTCAGCCGCAACCGGTTGCAACTATCACAGAAATGGTGGCTCATGGCCCCTATCAGGCCTATCTCTCCCTTGGCACCGTCCATGATGTATCTCTCTGCCGGTCCGTCAAGGGAATTGGACAAAATGGGCCTCAAGGTACCCAGGGTTTTGATTATGCCAAAGATTTCTTCCGTGGAGATAAATTTTTCATCACTCCATATGTTTTTCTCGCCGACCGGCATGAGTTCGATAAAGCGGACATGGAGAGGTTTTTCAATTGTGAGGCGGGCAAAGTCCAGGATTTCCTCGTCATTGACCCCCCTGATGGCTACCACATTGATCTTTAGGGGATTGAAGCCGCATTTTTCCGCCAGCAGTATCCCTTCCCACACCCTGTCGAAATAATCGCGTCCGGTGATCTGGGAAAACCTCTCCGGTTTGAGTGTGTCAAGGCTCACGTTCAAACGGCAGATACCGCATTCCTTTAAGGCCTGCGCGTACTCCTTCAAGAGCACCCCGTTGGTGGTCAAGGTGATCTCTTCCAGTTCTTCAATCTCGCATAACTTTTCCAGGAAACCGATAAACCCTTTTCGCACCAGGGGTTCGCCACCGGTCAAGCGGACTTTCCGTATTCCGCTCCTCGTGGAAATTCTTACCAGGTGCAGCATTTCCTCATAGGTTAGGATGCTGCTGTGGGGCAAGAAATCTATCCCTTCTTCGGGCATACAATACACACATCTCAAGTTGCAGCGGTCCGTCACCGAAAGCCGCAAGTAATTTATGGGCTTGTGGCCGGCCTTTATGGGTTGTTCTATTACCATATCTCAAGACCCGTATTCTCACTCATGAAGTTCTCGATATTCTCAAACGTCGCAAGCTACAGTCCCTTTCAGTGGCGGCCTGGCATGGGGCCCTCTGAACCCGGGCCTTTTTCAATATAAGCCCCTACAAAGGAAAAATCAAATACTCGCAAGGCCTGAATCCATTTCTTGCTGTCTTATCCATGCCTTCAATGCTTTTTTCGAGGCCATTTCTTCCTGAATATTATGCAGATTACGAGCAAAGCGAGAATAGTGAGCACGAGCATATTGTATTTCATTTGCATTCTCAAGACTTTTGCCTTGACGGTTTCCCAGTTGCTTCCGATCATATATCCGGCGACGATCCAGATGAGATTCCAGACAGCGCAACTCAAAAGTGACAGTATGGCCACCCAATGGGTTTTCATTCCCGATATTCCGCTGGCAATGGAAATAACCGATCGAAATCCGGGGAAAAACCTGTTGGACGCGACGACCAAATAACCGTACTTTCCGAACCATTCCTCTGCCTTGGCTATATCCTCAGCCCTGAAGAACCTGTAGTTTTTCTTGATGAAAAAAGGCCTTCCCAGGTGTTTCCCAAACAAAAACAGGCACATAAACCCTACAAGGCTGCCGAGGGTGGTGGAAACATAGACACCAATCAGCCCGAGCTTCCCCGTACCGACAAGAAAGGCCCCGAAGGCGGTTATGGTATCTCCGGGAATGGGGGGAAATATGTTTTCCAGGAAGGCGCTCAAACCCAGAAGAAGGTAGGCCAATAGGTCTGGAAGTGCCTGTATCAATATCAGGAGATGGTCGAGGTAGCCCCTTATTGAATCGATCTCCCCTGTATCTGCCCGGAGTGACATTAGACGCCTTCCTCTTTTGACCTAGGTCGATCCTGAGCCCCAGGACCCTTCGGCCTTTTTGCCTTGACTGATTCCAATGGCTCTGCTAAATGAAGTAACCACCTAAAATAAAAGGATATTGGAAAAATATGGCAAAAAAGAAGGTTTCCCGCAAAGAGCTCCTCAAGAAGCCTGACGAGTTCCTGACCTTTTCCGCTCGCGCAATATTATACGCTAGGCAGCATGCAGGCAAACTAAAACTGCTCGGTGCACTCATTGTCGCAGCAATATTGGCATACGCGGGGATCAATAGCTACATCAAGTATGTCGACAGGAAGGGGCAGGAGGCCTATAACGCCGCTTACAACAGCGTTAACAGGGTACTCCGGGGAGAAAAACCCAATTTGGAGGACCTTGCCAAGTCAGAAGAACTTTTCAAAAAGGTTATGGATGAGTACGGGCTCTCCAAGGCCAGCCGTCTTGCCTTGGCGGAGCTCGCCTATATCAAGTTCAGAAAGGGAGAGTATGACGAAGCCATATCTCTTTACAGTTCCTACATGGAGGAAATTCCTGAGGACTGGTACTATAAGTCCCTTGCAGGCCTGGCGCTGGGCTCTTGCTACGAGGCCAAGGGAGATCTAAGGAAGGCAGTGGATGTGCTGGAACCGATCTCGGCGGGCCCGGGAAGTTTCTTGAAGGGTCAAGCCATGTTAAGCCTCTCCAGGCTTTACGAACTCATGGGTCGGGATGGAAGGGCCGCAAAGATCCTGGAGGAGTTCTCGGAGATGTTTCCATCTTCGCCTTACCTGCCTTTTGTGAAGGCTCGGCTCAATTCCTATGACCAATGAGGGCCTCAATTCTCATGATGGGGGATGGTGCTGGGGCCGTTGCGATATTTTAGACCCTTGAGATAGGGTGAGAAGGACCAGAAGAAAGGGAATCTTGATCCTCGCAGACAATTAAACTGAACTAATGCACTTTTGATCAGCAAGGAGAGCGAGAGAGAAAAATCGCTAGGAGAGGGGAATGGATATGCAACTGGGTTTTTCCTTTGATATTTCGAGGTGTAGCGGATGCATGGCCTGTATCGTTGCGTGCCAGGACGAAAAAGACCTGCCGGAAACCGCCGCCAGCTTCAGGCAGGTGACACGAGTAGAGAAAGGCTCCTATCCAAGGGTCATGATGGCCTTCGTTTCCATAGCCTGTCTTCATTGTGGAGATGCCCCGTGTCTTATGGTCTGTCCGGTAGGTGCCATTTACAAGAGAACACAAGATGGCATAGTGGGTGTGGATCAAGACCTGTGCATCGGCTGCCATAGCTGCCTGCTGGCCTGTCCTTTCGGGGCCCCGCAGTTTCCGGACGGAACCAAGATGCACAAATGCGACCTGTGCGTGGGGAGGATAGAACACGGAATGGAACCAGCTTGCGTGCGGGTTTGCACTACACGGGCCCTGGGTTTTGGGTCCATGGAGGAATTGTCTCGTCAAAAGGCAGAAAAGGCATCTCGTGTAATACTGGATCCCTTGGTGAAGGTTCCAGGGTATTGAAGATGACCTCCCATGGCCTGCTTTTCATAGGAAACGGCGGTGCGGCGATAAGTGCGGTTCGGGCAGCCAGGGCGGCGGGTTATGAAGGGCCGGTCCAGATGGTGTCGGACACCGCCGGTGAGACCTTCAATCCAATGCTCTCACCCTATTTCCTGGCAGGACAAATTCCATTCGAAAGTTGCTTTCCTTTTGGAAGGGATTTCTATAGCAGGTATAAGGTAAGATGCCGTTTTGATTTGCCCGTGGTGAGCCTTGACCCCTTTTCAAGGGAAATTCGCTTGGCGGATGGCACAGTATTAGCCTATGACCGCTGCCTTGTGGCCACGGGAGCACGCCCGGTTTTTCCAAGGGTTCCGGGGATCGATGGTTCACGCTACGTGTATACCCTGAGAACCGCTGAAGATACCATCCGGCTAAACGATGCAATTGCGAGGACCAGTGATGCACTGATCCTCGGGGCATCCCTCATAGGCCTCAAAATGGCGGAAATTATCCTGTCCAAGGGGGCAAGGGTAACCCTGGTTGACATTGCAGACCAGGTCCTTCCAGGCGCAGCGCATCCCGAATGTGCCTCTATCGTAGAGGAGGTCGTCAGGGAAAAGGGAGTGGACCTGCGCCTGAAGACATCCTTGCAGGGAGTGGAAGACGGCAGAAAGAAGGCGGCCTTCCATTTTCAGGATGGAGAAATCCTTGAAGCTGAACTGTGCCTTCTCAGCATCGGTATTGAACCGCGGCTGGATTTTATTGATGGTTCCCAGGTCAAGATAGACAGGGGGATAAACCTCCTTACAGGCCGCAAAGAGGTTATCGGCCTTTGGGGCAACGCCTGTTACCAGGGCAGGACGGCCGGTTCAAACATGGGCGGGAGAAAGGCCACTTACAGGGGGGCGGTGCCCGACCATGTCAGCACTGTCTTTGGAGTCCGCTTTGCTCACCTGGGAGATGTGCATTCGACAGGTGAGGAGGTCCTGGTCATTGCCGATCAAGGACTATCCGAAGAAGGATATCGGTTGCTTTCATTTGAAAAGGGGGTGTTGAAGGGGGTCAACCTGTTGAATGACTTAAGACATGCCGGCAAGCTGAAGAGCGCCATTCGGCGCAGATTGGATTGGACAGGAGAGCTGGAGAGGCTGAGGCCTTTCCCCGCGCCTTCTGTGTTGGAGATGATACTGGGAAAATGGATTCAAACGTGATCCATATCCCTCCTTTGCGGAAAATGTGCTGTAGCCGCCAGGGGTCACGGACAAGCAGTCCCTGAGAGACATTCGGTGAAGGATCAACCCGAGAAGTCCTTGGGAAGCGGAGGTAGCCTGATGAAGGGAAAAATTATTTGACTAAAGCTTCCTAAAAACAGGTTTTTGTGGTAAATATAGTATATTGTGAGTCCAGGAGAAGAAAAGGGCATATATGGTGAAAAGAAACCCGTAGCAGTTCTCTGGCCAGGCTGAAAAGATGGATCCGGTGTGATCCTGTGATAACCACCAGCCCCACAGGAAAGAGGCCAGGGCGGCGAAATGCCATGGAAGGAGGTGATAGGCTCTTAGTAATTGAGGGGAGAGGTCGATTAGGCAGACAGCGGACCACTTTAACCCCAAAGGAGGTATAAGGTATGGAAAAGAAACGATCAATGTGCTTGGTGGTGGTTTTTGTGTTTGTGTTTTCTTTGTTCGGTCTTCTTGGTTCGCCGACTGTTTCGGCAGCCGAAAAAATCAGCTTTTCGTTGGCTCATTTTTTCCCGCCCACCCATTTCGCGGATACCCAGATGATGGGCCAGTGGATAAAAGAGGTGGAAATCGCAACCCGCGGGCAGGTGAAGATTACCGTCTATCCCGGGGGTACTTTACTTAAGCCCAAAGAGATCTACGACGGTGTAGTGACCGGCAGTGCGGACATCGGAGTGGGCGTGTTTGCTTACAACAGGGGTCGCTTCCCGGTTATGGAGGGGTTTGAACTTCCGGGGATTTACTTTGGGAGCTGTACCGCAACCGCGTTGGTGGCCGAGGAAGGCGTGAAGAAGTTCAAGCCCAAAGAGCTTTCAGATACCAAGCTCATGTATTTCACCGCTGCCGGCCCGGGGTCTCTTTATTCGAAAAAACCGGTCCGGAAGCTCTCCGATCTCAAGGGCATGAGAATAAGGGCCACAGGTCTCACCGCCAAGTCCATCAAGGCCCTCGGTGCGGTGCCGGTGGCAATGCCCATGCCTGAGGCCTATGAGGCCCTGAGCAAGGGGGTGGTGGACGGGAACATCGGTCCCCCGGAGATCCTCAAGGGATGGAAGCAGGCCGAGGTGACAAAATACATCACCATCCTGCCCCCGGTTTACAATGCCCTGTTCTACTGCGTCATGAACCTCAAGAAGTGGAACAGCCTCCCCCCAGGCGTTCGATACGCCATTGAAAAGGTAAATCAAAGCTATTCCCTCCTGGCCGGGCAGATATGGGACGCCCAGATGAAGGAAAACGGGATCGACTACGGGGTGAAGAAGCATGGGATGAAAATAATTCGCCTGCCCGATAAGGACTACGAGAAGGCAACATCCCTGTTGCGACCCATACAGGACGAGTACGTGGAGAAGGCGAACAAAAAGGGCTTGCCTGGCAGGGCGATAGTTGGATTTGTCAAGGAGAGGGCCGCTGTTTACTCCAAGTGGTTTCCAGCCGGCTACTAGTAACTGATCCCTTCGTTCGGAACGGTCATTGCGAGCAGTCTCCTGCCAAGTCTCATGAGAAGCGCCCTCGGCTCGCAATGACCTGCTAAAGGGGTTTTCTATTCAACCGGAAATAATGGTTGCAAGAAAATGGATTCCTTCAGAGACCTGATCCACAATCTGAGCCGAATCTTGAACATCTTCAGCGGCATCGCCCTTGCCATCATGATGGGGCTGATTTTTGTTAATGTGCTGATGCGGGCCGTTTGGGAACCAATCCTGGGAACTTATGAATATACCAGTTTCCTTGCATCAATGACCATTGCCCTTGCCCTGGCCCACTGCGCGACCAGGAAGGGACATATTATGATTACCATCTTTGCAGAACGGCTGCCGGAAAAGGCCCAGGCAGTGTTGGATGTCTTGGTTGCCCTCCTGGGCTTCGCCCTTTATCTCATTCTGGCATGGGAGTGCTCAAAGTACGCCCTGAGTATGTACAAGAGCGGGGAAGTCGGCCTTACCACAGAGATCCCGTTCTACCCCTTTATCTTCCTGGTCGCCTTTGGGGTCCTGATGCTGGCCCTGGTGCTCCTGACAGATCTGTTGGAATCCCTTAGGAGATTATTTACATAATGAGTCCTGTCACCGGCGGCATAATAGGATTAGCGCTTCTGCTCCTGCTCTTGGCCATAAGGATGCCGGTGGGTTTTGCCATGGCCCTGGTGGGCCTTTCGGGTTTTGTCTACATGGTGTCGCCCGAGGGAGGGCTCACAATTGCAGCCAGGGCCGTCTGGGAGCAATTCGCGTCTTACAACTTCAGTGTCATCCCCCTGTTCATACTCATGGGCCAGTTCGCCTTTTCCTCGGGCATAAGTTCCAGGCTGTATGATTCCGCTTACAAGTGGCTGGGTCACATGCGGGGAGGGCTGGCAATGGCCACTATCGGTGCGTGCGCGGGATTTGCGGCCATATGCGGCTCCAGTACCGCCACGGTGGCGACCATGGCCGCGGTAGCCTTGCCCGAGATGAAGAAATTCAAGTACGATGCCGCCCTTGCCACCGGAAGCATCGCGGCCGGCGGCAGCATGGGCATCCTGATCCCACCGAGCGTGATACTCATAGTCTACGGAATAATGACCGAGCAATCCATTGGGAAGCTTTTTGCCGCCGGGTTTCTCCCCGGCCTGCTCGAGGCCTTCCTCTACATAGTCACCATTTCCATCATCTGCAAGATACGGCCAGGGCTCGGTCCAAGGGGGCCCAGGGTCCCCTTAAAGGAGAAGGTAGTAGGTCTTTGGGGAGGTACTGCGGAAACCCTCGCCATCTTTGTGCTGGTCATCGGGGGGCTTTTCGGGGGCTGGTTTACCCCGACAGAAGCCGCCGGGGTGGGAGCATTTTCTATTATGGCCATGAGCGTCATCATGCGACGACTGAACTGGGCGGGTTTCAAGGAGTCCATTTACACCACCACCGGTACCACGGCCATGATACTGATCATTGTCCTGGGGGCGGTCATTTTCAACAAATTCGTGGCGGTGACAAGGGTGCCCTTCGCCCTGGCAGAGTGGGTGGTAGGGCTTGATTTGCCTCCCCTCGTCATAATGATCATGATAATCGTGGTTTATTTGGTAGGCGGTTGTTTTATGGACGCCCTGGGCCTTATTCTGCTGACAGTGCCTATCTTCTTTCCCGTGGCCATGTCCCTGGGTTTTGATCCCATATGGTTCGGCATAATAATTACCAGGGTAGCCGAGATAGGGGTGATTACGCCGCCGGTGGGCATGAACGTGTATGTCATGAAAGGTGCGGCGCAGGACGTACCCCTCGGCACTATTTTCAGGGGGATAGTCCCCTTCCTGATGGCCGATGTGGTCTCGGTGTTTCTCCTCCTATTCGTTCCCCAGATTGCCCTGTTCCTCCCCTCGATAATCACCTATTAGCTCTTAGCAATTGCTTTGCGCCTCTCAGGGCTTGGAACGGGACAGAGCCCGTTCACTACAATTACTCCTCGCCTCCCGGGGCACGACCTCCGTGTCGTGCCTCATTTCTTGTGAAATTCCGGCTTTCTCTTTGAGAAGAAGGCATTCATGCCCTCTTCCTTTTCCGGGCTGCAAAAGCAGGCGACCTCGGCCAGGGCCTCAAAGGCCAGCCCCGGGGTAAGACCAACCTCCTGGCCTGCATTGATGGCACGCTTTGCCATCTTGAGGCTGAAAGCCCCGCGTCCGGCTATCTTATGGGCAAGGTCCATGACAACCTCCTTCAGATCATATGGAGGTACGACCCGGTTGACCAGGCCTATGGTTGATGCTTCCCGGGCGTCGATGATGTCACCTGTGAAGATCAACTCTTTTGCCTTGCCAGGCCCCACGAGGCGGGCCAGCCGTTGGGTCCCGCCCCCTCCGGGCATGATCCCAAGATTGATCTCGGGCTGGCCGAAGCGCGCCTTGTCAGATGCAATCCTTATGTCACAGGCCAGGGCAAGTTCGCAGCCTGCGCCGAGGCAAAGGCCGTTGATCATGGCGATCACCGGAATATCCAGCTCTTCAAAGCGAGTGTAAAGCCTCTGGGCCAGGGTATTCATGAAATCATAGGCCTCCAGGGGTGACATCCTGCCGAACTCATTGAGGTCTGAGCCTGCAATGAACGACCTGTCGCCTGCACCGGTCAACACGAGCACGCCCACGTCCCTGTCCTGGGCAACCTGGTCCAGGAGCGCTGAGATCTCTCTCCTGGTGGCCAGGTTCAAGGCATTGAGCTTGTCAGGCCTGTTAATGGTAAGGGTGGCAACGCGTCCTTGCTTCTCAAAAAGGATATTCTCGAATTCCATTCCTCCCACTCCTGACTTGGTGTTAGTTCAAGTTTCCCTGCATCGCAAGCAGATGAATCCAATCAAAAACCCAGTTCCCGGGCGATCACGAGGCGCTGTATCTCGGAAGTGCCTTCGGTTATCGTGAAGAGACGCCCGTCTCTCCAGTACCTCTGGATAGGGTATTCCATCATATAGCCGTATCCGCCATGGATCTGCATTGAATCGGCGAGGATCTTTTGCAACGTTTCGGCGGTGAACAGCTTTACCATGGATGCCTCTTTCTGGACATTCCTGCCCTGGTCGTACATCCAGGCGACCCTGTAGGTGTAAGAGCGCATTATGTCGATGTTCATGGCCATTTCAGCCAGTTTGAACCTGGTTGCCTGGAACTTGATGATGGGTTTCCCGAACTGGACCCTCTCCTTGGCATATTGAACTGTCAGTTCGTATGCGGCTTGGGCAGTGCCCGTGCAGCGTCCCCCGTATGTAATACGGCCGGACGTCAGGGTATCGGCTATCATCTTGAAGCCTCCCCCTTCTCTGTCTCCTATCAAATTCTCTGCCGGGACCCGGCAGTCTTCAAAGACCAGCTCGCCTGTCTCAATGGATCGGTTGCCCACTTTGTCCAGCTTCCGGGAGCAGGAGAAGCCGGGCGTTCCTTTCTCCACGATGAAGAGGCTGATCCCCTCACCTCTCTTGTCGGGGTCGGTGTACGCGGCGAGGACCGCGTAATCGCATATGGGCCCGTTCGTGATAAATATCTTTGTTCCATTGATGACGTATTCATCTCCCTTGCGCACCGCCCGTGTCTTGATCGAGGCGGCATCAGAGCCAGAATTGGGTTCGGTCAGCGCAAAGGCACCGATTTTGTCCCCCCGTATAGCCGGCTTGAGGATTCTCTCCTTTTGTTCCTCAGAACCAAAGCGGTAGATTGGCTGGGTGCTAAGGCCCCCCTGGACCATGAGGGATGCAGCGATGCCGGCATTGATCCTGTTGAGTTCTTCGGCCATGATGATTTCGGTGATCTTGTCAGCACCACCACCTCCAAGCTCCTCTGGATACCTGGGGCAGAGAAAGCCCATCTCGCCCATCTTCTTGAAGAGCTGCCTTGGGAAGGTGTTGGTCTCTTCAGCCTCCTCAACAAGGGGAGCAATCTCGGTTTCGGCAAAGTCCCTGATGAACTTTTGAAAGATACGATGTTCCTCTGTAAGCTCGAAGTCCATTGTTTACTCCTTTTATGGGTCTATTGTGGGGCCTCCAGGATGGCTGTTATGCCCTGGCCGCCTCCCCCGCAGATGGTCTCAAGACCGTATCGGGCTCCGCGCCTTTTCATCTCGTAGACAAGGGTCACGAGCCTCATGGCCCCGGTGGCCGCGATCGGGTGCCCGAGCGAGATACCAGAGCCGTTTACATTGATCTTCTCGTCGAAGTCTCCCCGGGGGATTCCCATGAGCTTTGCATCTGCAAGGGCCTGGACAGCGAAGGCCTCCTGTATCTCTATCAGGTCCACGTCTTGGATCTTGATGCCGGCCTTGGCCAGGGCCTTTTCAGCC
Source organism: Deltaproteobacteria bacterium (assembly GCA_019308525.1). The sequence continues at coordinate 1,230 of JAFDIC010000003.1, read as the reverse complement.
GAAGCAGGGACTGCCGGGTAGGTCAGGGTGGGGTCAGAGCCAGCCACGGCGCAGGACCGGAAGAGGGCGAGAGGCTTAAGGCCCAGTTCCCTGGCCTTGCCTTGGCTCATTATCACGAGGGCGCCTGCCCCGTCATTCTCACTGGAGGAGTTGCCGGCCGTGCAGACGCCGTCGGGGTAAACGGGGCGAAGTTTCGAGAGTTTGTCAACGGTGGTGTCAGGCCGGGGTGTCTCGTCCCGGTCAAACATGAGAGGGTCGCCCTTCTTCTGGGGGACAGGCACGGGAACCACCTCGTCTTTGAAAAGGCCCTTTTCCCATGCGGCCAGGGCCCTCTGATGGCTCCTGTATGCCCACTGGTCGGCCTCTTCCCTGCTGATGCCTTCCTTTTTGGCCGCAGTTTCGGCCCAGGCCATCATGGAATTGAGTTCCCCGTATCGGTCTATGGGCTGGGACATGACCCTTGCCCTCTGAATCCTGTCAAACAGGGGGATTCCCCACATGGAAAGTGCCCCGTGCCCCCTTGGCATGAAGCCCCATTTCTTGTCAATCCTTCCCCCGAGGCCCCACTTTATCTCTCCGGGGAGATAGAGTTCTGCCTGGCTCATGCTGTCCATTCCCCCGGCAACTATGATATCGGCGTTGCCGGTCTGTATTTTCATAACGCCAAAGAAGACCGCATCAAGACCTGAACAGCAGCGCCGATCCAGGGTTACACCAGGCACCCCGTCAGGCCATCCGGCCGCAAGGAGCGCCACCCTCGCACCGTTTGCGCATTCACCGTTCTGGTAGGACTGGCCCATTATTACGTCGTCAACAAGGGCAGGCTCGATACCGGCCCTCTTGACCACCTCATTCAGCACGATTGCCGTAAACTCGGATACGTGTACGTCCCGCATGGAACCCCCATAGGCCCCGATGGGGGTGCGCACACCACTTACAATGACCACCTCTTCCATTTCTTTTCTCCCGCAAAACTAGAATGCTGATCGAGCAAGAACTCGATCAGGCGTAACGTCATCACTCTTCATCATAGTGGTAGAAGCCTCTCCTTGTCTTCCTCCCAAGATGGCCCGCAGCCACCAGATCACGAAGACACTGGCAGGGGCGAAACTTTTCGCTCCCCAACCTCTTGTACAGGGATTCCGTAATGAGAAGGGCGGTATCCAGTCCAACGAGGTCCCTCAATTCCAGGGGGCCCATCCTGAATCCGCCGCCGTCCCGAATGGCCTT